>JASFFM010000197.1:0-7899 GCA_050124295.1 Desulfobacterales bacterium
ATGCCCAGGGCCCAATGGGGGCCGCAAGTACACAAAATGGATGCCAACCTATCCGTCCGTCAAGCGAAAAAGCATTCCCGTGGCGGCCGTGCCCCCACCGGATGGGGTTGCCATCCGGAGAGGGCCGTCTTTATGCGGCCGGATCGAAGTCGACGGATCGAAGTCGACGGTTTATGGCTTCAGAACGGTTTCGTGCTTAGGGTTAAAATGTTGGGGCAAGCGGAGAGTAGCACGCGGACTTTTAAGTCTTCACGATCGCCCGGAGAAAAGATAGGGTTCCCCCCCTTGATCCCGTGCACCGAACCAAATGACGCGCCCGGCATCCCGGCGCGTCCACCATCCGGAGGCCGTCCATGACATCCTCGAACGACGCGGTGATCATTATCGGTGGCGGTATCGCGGGACTGGCCTGCGCCCGCCGTTTGCATACCGCAGGCATCCCTTTTGCCCTGCTGGAGGCCTCCGATCGGATCGGCGGGCGCATCCGCACCGACCGCCAAGACGGCTACCTCATGGACCGGGGCTTCCAGGTGTTGCAAACCGCCTATCCCGAAGCCCGCCAGGTGCTCGATTACCGGCGGCTCAACCTGCGACCTTTTGCCCCCGGTGTCATGATCCGCATCCGGGGGCGGTTTTTCACGATCGCCGATCCGCGGCGCATGCCCCGATACCTTCTCTCTTCAGCCACGGCGCCCTTCGGCACTTTAAGGGACCGCTTGCGGCTATGTTACCTGGGCCACCAGGTGTCCAGAGGACCCCTGGGGTCGCTTTTCAAAACACCGGAAATGACCGCCATGGATTTTTTGCAGGCCAGGGGGTTTTCGGCCACGATGATCGAACGCTTTTTCAGGCCCTTTTTCGGTGGGGTTTGCCTAGATCCGCAGATCCGCGCCTCCAGCCGTGTCCTGCAATATGTTATGCGCATGTTTGCCACCGGAGATGCGGCCCTGCCGGCCGAGGGCATGGAAGCGATCCCCCGCCAACTGGCCGCCGGGCTACCCGGGGAATGGATACGAACCGGCCAGCGCGTTCGCAGCATAGACGACGGTTGTGTCATCCTTGAAAACGGGCACGTCGGGCACCCCCGGGCGCTTGTTGTGGCAACCGAAGCTCCCGCGGCCCGGGAGCTCCTGGGGCAGCCGGCCGCCGCGGCATCGATCCCGGAAACCTGCCTCTACTTTACATGCCATCGGGCCGCTTGGCATCCTTCTTTTCTGATGCTCAACGGCGAGGGAGAGGGCCCTATCAACAACATCGCTTTTCCCAGCCAGGTGTCGGCAACCTATGCGCCGGCCGGCCGATCGCTGGCTTCGGTGGTCGTCCTCGGTAACCCCGATGAAGACGATCCGCACCTGGCCACCCGGGTAAAAGCCCAGTTGGTGGATTGGTTCGGCCCCGAAGCCGATCGCTGGGCGCACCTGGCAACCTATCGTATCGCCCATGCCCTGCCCGATCAATCGCCCCCCACCATCGATCCCGGCCATGCCAACCCCATGGTCCGGCCGGGATTATTCGTCTGCGGCGAATACGGCCGTCTGCCGGGGACCCAGTGGGCATTGCTGTCGGGGCGGCGGGCGGCAGAAGCCGTCATCGCCTATCTTGAAGGACGTTGATTCATCGACCTTTTCCGTTTTGTTTCGGCTCGCGCACATCATCATAAACCTTTTCAATCTTGGCGAAGATCCCACGCCAGGTAAAGGCGGCCAGTTTGTCTTCGATGGCCGCCAAATCGATCCGGGGACTCTGCAGAGCCCTTTTCATCTGCGTTTCCAGAGCCCGGGCCAGACCCCGTTCGAAGGCCGGCAGATCCTCGGGATAAGGCTGATCCATGTTTCTCAGCCGCGGCGTGCGCACCAGCGTGATAGCGTCATTGCGGACATCCCCCAACACTTCCATGACCCCTGGCAGATCCGTGGCCACCACGCGACAACCACTGGCCAGGGCTTCCAGCACCACCAACGGCAGGCCCTCGAACAAAGACGGCAGAGCAAAAATATGCGCTTGCTGGAAGATGGCTGCCAGGCGCGTCTGGGGAACCTGGCCCTGGATGCGTACACGCGCCCCCAGCGCTTGCGCCGAACGCAGGCAGATCTCCTTCTCCCGGCCGCTTCCGCCCCCCACCAGGTGCAGCTGCCACTCCGGTATGGCAATCGTTTTCAGGGCCTTGAGCAGCCAGGGCAGGCCCTTGGCATTCCAGAGCTTGCCCGCGTAGACCACCTGCACCGGGGGTGGGGCGGCCTTTTCTCCGGGTTTGAAAAGGGTATCGCTGAAACCGGCCCCGACAACGGTCACACGCTCCGGCAGCAATTGATAAAGCTGCGCGATGTCCGCCGCCTGGGGTGCACTCAGCGCCAGGGCGGCATCCAGATCGCGGCAGCCGCTTAAGACCCGGCGGCGAAGATGGGGACAATTCTGGAATTGCCGCAGGTCCGTCCCATGGCAGGAGGCCACCACCGGGATCTGCGGGAAAAGGCGCCGTGCCAGGGAGCTGACCAGCCAAAGATGATGGCTGTGTATGATATGCGGCTGGAAGTCCGCCACGGTCTCGGTCAGCACCCGTGCAAAGGCCGTTTCGTACATGTTGCGCTCGGAAGCGGTCAGGTCGACAAAGCGGGTACTGGGGTAGGGCATGATATCTGTCATGCCGGGAATCGCAAAGGGAAGATCCGCCCCCTCGAAGCGCACAAAACGGCACTGCTCGGGGGCAATGCCGTGGAGCTCGGCATCCTTGCCGGACTGAATACCGGCAATCATGACATTGTCGTGCCCCCGGGCGGCCGCTTCGCGCATGATGGCCTGCAGATAGATACCACTGCCGGTGGCATCCGGGCGTTGCCCGGTCACATGCAGAATTCTCAATGGCGGGCGCGTTTTCATCATTCAGGCTCCAGGGGCTCGCTTGGGCAAGAATCGGGATCATGAAATCAGATTTGCACCCAAACCGCAATAAGGGGGTTTCCGGTCTGGAGGCGCCCATGCTCACGTGTCATGACAATATCCTGTACAGGCCGCTGTTTCCGGTGGCCAAGACTAACCCTGCGAAGGGGTGCTGCAAAAGGTCTGCTTCATCCCGGTGCACACACTTCATGCCACCCCAATGGGGGCCACCGGGACGGCCTTACGGTATTTCATTCGATCGCCCAAAAATCTTTATGCGCTCGCTCCGTGTCGATATAAACCCAGTTGATGGCCTGTTCATTCTCGGATAATTTTGACCCGACCGGAGTGCAGGCGCGCCGCATCTTGGGGGCAGACGATCAGACAGGCCCGGAGGCGGAATTTTTTATAGCCCCCTGCGACCAAAGTTCTTCCCCCAAGCGGGTTCCCAAAACGAGCAGGTGTCCGTCCCCTCCCGCCCAAAAAAACATCATCACGCTCGCTAATGGTGTGACGGCCAATGGCTTCGGAGAGGCTTTAGCGGGCAAGCGCTGTGGGGGATATGAAAACGCTCTTGGATATGTCGGAGGTCATCGCTCGACTTCCATCCGATCTCGGCCGGATGGCCGGCCGCGCCTCACAATGGGTGATGGTGATCGGCGGGCGGCGTTCGGGCTGATGATCATCCTGGGGATCGTGATCATGGTGGCGCGCGCCAATGGTCAGGCGGGGGTGGGGATTTAGGCCGACCTGATGGCCCTTCTTTTCATCACCCGCGACCTGGCCGATTTTGGCAAATGGCGACCTCTGGAGCACGAGGACGCCATTTGCGGTGAAGACCCGCAGCAATGCCGTCGGCTGCTTGCTGCGGGGGTCCAGACGAACCTGACCACAGGCCTGCCGGCGGAAGCCATCCGGGCTGAAGGCATCGCCGCGGCCGGGGGGATCCAGGAAATGAACAACGCCTTAGCCGGCACCGGGGGCGAAGCCTTCCTCAAGCTGCAGGGTGCCCAGGCTTTGCAGGGCAAGAAGATCATGCTGCTGCCGGTGTCCGAGGGCGGCATGAACCAGCGATGCGATCCGCCCCCCTAATTGATCAATCTTTGCATCTCGATCGGATTGAACCCTTTCAAAACCTTACCCCGGATAACGATCAGAGGCACTCCACGGCCGCCCAAGGCTTCAAACCGTCGCCGACCCTCGTTTGATCTTTCCACATCGATCTCCGTAAAAGACACCCCGTTTTCGCAAAGCCATCTTTTGGCCTTCTTACAGGCACCGCACCAGGAGGTCGAATAGACGATGACCCGGGCGTCGTTGGAATAGGAACCGTCTTCGCGGGGCACAAAATTATCCGTTATCGTATCCCAGTTGTGGAAAAGAACCAATGCGAAGACAAGCACGACAATTTTTTTCATTGTTCGTTACCCGCGATGCTTTTTGTTAAGTGCTCTCAACCTGTTATGGCGTTTTGCGCCCATGCGTGTATCCCAAGCGTACACCAGGGTTCATGATTGATCGATGGAATTGGATGGCATGTTAAGACCATTCATGGGGGAACCGGTCTTCTTGTCATGCAAAGGGTTATCGGCAACACGCGCATGATCCCTGAGGCTGAATTTAGATTTCGTGGCGGGCAGGAGACAGACCAAGCTGACACCCCGTAGACTTGATTCATCCGTCCTGCGAGCGCACGGATCTCAGGTCCGTCTATGGGGATTCTGGGGGCGAAAACATTTTCACCAGTTGCTTATCGCTCCTGCCATTCGTTTCCATCCAGGCGATCCCGAATGGAGCGGCCTCCGCAGTCCAACGGATGGAAACGTTGACCGCCTAGCAAACCATTCCCTTCTGCAGATCAACTTGATCAATCTGGTTTCGATGCCTAAAATCGGAAAACATTTGACAGGGGCCCCCAGCCATGCCATGCGTGTTCGTCCGTTTGGCTTTCTTGTGGGTGGCTTTCAGCCCCAACTTTTCATGAAATTATTGATCCCCACTTGCTTGGACGCATTGGTTGCGTGTCTTCAATAAAAATTGCCCTAAATGGGTCCGCCAACCCGTTGCGAGGGGCGCATTTCAGAACGCAGCGCATCCTCTTTTCAGCCGGCGGGCCAGCCCGCGGCATCCCTTTCCGGCATGATCCGGCGCTTGCGGTCGCAGGCCCACCGCGGCACTCCGAAAGGCCTTGTCAATGAAGGCCTCCACCGCGTGCAATGTCCGGGTTAGCCCCTTCCGCAACGGGAAAACTTGCGCCAAAAAGAGGTAGAACCATGATGAAAAATCCCTTGCTCCTCATCGCGCTGTCCTTGACGGGAATCGTCGCTGGCTGGGGTATCGTCGACAATGCCGGGCTCACCCGATTCGCCGCGACCATGACCGGCGCCATGTTCACCAGCCGCGGATGGTTTGTGATGCTCTCCGCCAGCCTGCTTTTGATCCTTTGTATATGGCTTGCATTTTCACGCTATGGTCAGATCAAACTCGGCCGGGATGATGACGAACCCGAATTTTCCACGGTCAGCTGGCTGACCATGCTGTTTGCCGCCGGTATGGGGGTGGGGCTACTTTTCTGGGGGGCTGCCGAGCCGCTCTCTCACTTCAAGATGATCCGCAACTACGCCAACCCTTACGAGGCTGCGGGCAATGCGCTCTTTGTAACCAATTTTCACTGGGGGCTTCACGCCTGGGCCATTTATGCCGTCACGGGTCTGGTCATCGCCTACTTCAGTTTCCGCAAAGGCACCCCCACGCTGATCAGCGCGCCCATCAAGGCGGTTTTCGGAGAACGACTCTGGACCCGCCTGGTGGGCTACTGGAGTGATCTTCTGGCCATCTATGCCATTGCCATCGGTATTGGCGGCTCCATCGCCATGGGCGTCTTTCAGATTCAAAGTGGGGTGGAGTCGCTCTTCGGCCTCCAGAATCCCGGCCAGTGGCTGGCGCTGATGATCCTGGCGGTGCTCTGCATCGCCTACATCCTGCCCCTGACAGTGGATTTGAGCCAGGGCATGGCCACGCTGTCCAACATTGCCATGACCATCGCGGGGGGGCTTATGCTCTTCGTGCTGCTGACCGGCCCGACCTTTTATCTGATGAACGGCATTACCGGGTCCATCGGCGATTACTTTGCTCGTGTGCTGCCGCAAGGTTTTGAAACCTACACCTTTTTCGATGAAAAAGTGAACGCCTGGTTTCAATCCTGGACCCTGACTTTCATGGTCTGGTGGTTTGCCTGGTCGCCTTTCGTAGGCGTGTTCATCGCCCGTATATCCAAGGGGCGAACCATCCGCGAATACCTTCTGGGCGTCGTTCTTGTGCCGACTTTCTTCTCGATCTTTTGGTTCGGTGTCTTTGGCAGTGCCGGGTTTTTTGGTGTGCTGGAATATGACAGCGGTATCCTGGACGTCGTCGATACTAATGTCAACGACATCACCTTTTTCGTTCTCCGGCATCTGCCCATGAGCAGCCTGACGATTACCAGCACCGTCCTGGCCGCCTTTTTGTTCGTGGTGACCAGCGTTGTCAGTGCGGCCTTCGTGCTCTCCATGTTTTCCATCCGCGGCGATTTGAATCCGCCCACCAAGATGAAACTCGTCTGGGGCGTGATTTTGGGGGCTCTGGGGCTGGTGATGATCCTGTCCAACAGCATGGATGCGGTCAAAAGTATTATCGGCCTGGCCGCGCTGCCCTTTATCTTTATCGTCCTCCTGATAACGGTCTGCCTGCTGAAAGCCCTTAAATCCGAGGTGACCCCATGACCATCGAGAATATGATCGACACGTTTCTCAACATCGGCGTCTTCGTGTTCGTCGGCATCCTGGTCTGGCTCTATTTTCGGAAGGAGCCCGAATAGCCGCCCGTTTCAATGGCGCTGACCGGCACCAATGTGCTCCCGCCATTTACCGGTAGCGCCTCTACGGGTCATGACCTGACGATGATGGGAGGTGACGGTTTGGTGGGCTGGGGCCTGGCGAACCTTGCATATGCCCGGATCTTGGCTACTAACATCACCCCTCTTTCAGGTTATAGTGGAATTTTAGGGGACGTGATCAGCCCATTCAGACCGCCGTTTCTCCTGCAAGGCCAACCCGATCTGGCCACCTCGAATGGGCCGGCCCTCCGGCTCGGTCTTCATGGCGATGATGACGTTTTTTACAGTCGGCCTGCCCCTCACCAGGATGCTTCCATACGCGCGACGCTCGCGCTTGTTTTGGATGCGCCATAGCGCTTGATCGAACCATGTTCGGTGCCGTGAGAAAAATGTCTCCTCATCCTTGGGCCTGCCATCTATCGAAACGTCTTCCAATTTCAATGCGCTGTGACATGCCCACCTCGACCAGCCTCACCTCCATTTCCGGCAGACTGCGGACGAGTTTGGAAACAGTTTGTGTGTCGATCGTAGAGCGGATGTGAAAGGGCGGGAAATCGGAGGCCGTGACCAAGGATTCGCATGTCACGGCTATCGATCGTTGCCTCGGTCGTCTAAAATGAAAGGGCCCGCCGTTTCCGGCAGACCCTTTCGGAGGGAGGGAGGTTTAACAACAACTTCTGGGGCATTGGTTTCCGGGGGTATAACGATGGCCCATTCGTTATGCCCCTTTCGAGACCGGCCCCGACTACAAGGAGGCCCAACACAAGCAAAACAACAGGTTTATCCGGCGAGCTCCCAACAGCCTACGGCGAGCACCCCGTCTTAGGCAGCTACGCGTTTATAATCCGCATAGCCGATGAGAAAGCGATTGTCGTCGGCATAGTCGATGGCGTGGCAGATGTTGACTTCGCGCCGGCTGAACTGCAGGCGGCGTATTTCTGCCAGTTTGTTGCAGTTATCGATGCATTCATCCTTGGAATTGTATTTGTTTTCGCAGTCGCGACATGGGGAAGAAATCATGTTTCACCTCGTTTGCTTATGGGACTTGGCCTGAATGCCTGCGGTGAATAGCCTAACGAATGAATCACACTCATTGGATAATGCAACACATATGCCGAATTTGCCAATTTGTCCGTTAGAATTTCTTA
>JASFFM010000198.1:0-7886 GCA_050124295.1 Desulfobacterales bacterium
CGCCGGATTGCCCCCAGCAGAAACCTGAGGTCTTGTGGGCGCGTCTGGACGGGAGCTACCGGCTGCCCGGAGATAGCCGCTGCTGGCCGGAGATCTTGGGGCCAACGGGACCTTTCCACGGAGTCTGCGCCCCTTGGATCAATGGTCGCTGGTGGTCCTGATATGGCTGCTGCCCGGCAACCTGCCCCGCATCGGGATCGTTGCCCACACATGGAGGGCTGATGGCGCGCGGCCCCTGATCAGCCTCAACATCGGTGCCGGTCCCCGTCGGGAAGATAGGCCCTTGCGCTATCGCATCACCGGCCAATTTCGCTACCGACCCGACGCCGCGGTTGGGCGCAGGAAAAATCCACCGGTCCGAAGCAGACCACCATCGGCCCGGAAAGCGGCCCCATGCAGAGCACCCTGTCTTGGCCTGTTGATCAATGCCGTATGGTGGATTGATCGCGAGATCGACACGGCCAGTTGGCGACCTCGGCCGGCCGGCGGCCGCAAGCCCTCTGGTTTTCGGTCCCTCTGCGTCGCGGGGGCATTCTTGTTTTGGGCATTCATTTTCTATACACTCAAAGGGAAGCACGGATTCGACCATCTTTTTACAGCGCACCTTCTAAGGACGATCCTCTCGGCCTAGGGACGATCCTCTCGGGATCTCCGGGCCAGATGGCGCTGATCGTTTTTCTTTTGGCCGACCGATAGAGAAAGGATGCATCTCGTATGCTAAGATCCTGTTTGCGATGGGGCTATTTTCTGGCTGTTTTTTCGGTCTTTGCGCTTATTGTCGGTTTTTTTCTATACGGCCGGAACCTGTCCCTGCCCGTCGAACCGGGCATCGCCCTTTTTTACCGGGCGGGTTTTTTTTTCGCCAACCCTCTGGTCGCCTATTTCGAGATCGAGAGCCTCTTTGTGCATCTGATGCTGGCCGGTGTTTTCCAGGTGGTCGTCTCGTTTGGTCTCGGTTGTTTGGCCGGATTTGTCTATCATCTGGTGCGGCGGTGATCCACCGGCGCGATTGCCAATAAGCCCTATGGTCGGCACCCTGGGGCGTGCCGCGCAACCGTGATGGGGATCTAATGTCAGAAGATATTCGAGACAAGGCCTCGATTCGACACGGCGATGTGATCGCGCTCAATTTTATCGATGACGGCGGCACCTTTTTCTTCCGGAGGCATTTCCGCCAGGGGCTGCGCTCCCACGTTATGGAGATTTTGAAGCGTGCGGATATCGCTATCGAAAATACCGGAACCCTCATCGATGGGGTTCGCTGGTACCCCAAGGCCAGGCCCGCCCACATGCTGCGCATCTTCCGGACGAGACTGGAGACACTCCAAAGCGGCCTGGCGGAAATCGCACGCGTCAAAGTCGTGGAAGACTATCTGGGCCCCGATTTCATCGCTGAATCCAGTGAATTCCTCGTGGATTACCGCGGTCCCGCGGGATCCTCGATCATGCTGTGCGGATTCCAGGTATACGTGCAAGGTGAAATTCTGGACCCCTGGAGCCTGTTAGATGGGGCGCAGCTGCTCCCGTCGCTTTACGCAAGTCTTCATGGAACCGAAGAACGCTCCGCTACGCACCGTGACCGTTGGATCAGCAACGCGCGGGAGAATGGCCACCGGTTTGTCTGCCGAATCAAGCAGATGATCGCAGATGAACAGCATATCCCGGATCTGGCCGGCGCCGGCAACCTGGTCGTACCGAAATCCGGTGCCATCAAGCTTGTCGATATCAACAATATTTCCCCGGTGACCTTCGATGGGGAAATCCTGCTGGACGACAAAGGCTACCCGGTGTGTGACAAATCCATCGAAGCCCTGTCCCTGATCGAGACCAAATTTCTGGACCGGCCCCTGGACCGCAGTGAAAAGATTTATCGATTTTTTCTTGCACGCGAGCGCCAGCGGAAGGTGGGTCACAAAGAGGCGCGCTTCTACCGTAAGCGGGCCCAGTTTCCGCGGGCGTTTCTTTATTCTTAAAGACGACCCGGCAAAACGCCCCCCATCATCGTAAGCTGGCATTGCTCAAGATTACCACCCACCTCCGCAGGTCTTGATGGTAAGCGCTATCGCGCTTCTTTTCCCGTCCTCATCTCGACAAAATCAATTCACCGCCAACCATTCCGCGCAGAGAACGGGGTTTGTGGGATTGCCCGGCGATCCTGCCGCCCTTTGGTCCTGGATTAGCCATGTGACGCGTTTTGACAGGATGGGTGACGCAAAACGTCAAGATATTGTCGGCATTCGGGCAACAAACGAGATAACCATCTAAAATATTATTTAATATTTATAAAGAAGGTGTGGCATGAAAGTTGTATTTTAGCCCCCCGGGCACCTCCTGATCATTATCCTCCATCTACAGCCCCTGATTGAAACCGAAATCGCAGCACGCGCGGTCCGATGGCTTCAGGCCGTGTACTTAACCCTTTGCATGGGTGATGACCGTTGCGGGCCGCCCCTTGGCGAGCGCTCAAGACTTGGTTGGCAAAAGGACAAAACGATGAGAATACGCGTGATATGGATGGCATTTACCTTGGTCAGCGCACTTTGGAGCGGGGCCAGCGCCGAGGTGATTCAGCTCAAGGACCGCAACCGCATTTCGGCGCCGATTATTAAAGAATCCGCCGAGCATGTTTATGTGGACCTCGGCTTCGATATTCTGAAAATTCCGCGGGGTTCGATCGCCCGCATCGGTCATCCCACGGTGGCATCGCCGCCAGCGCCCGCAGCATCGCCGCCCACGAACGCGGGCCTATATACCCTGGGCCATCCGCAGGTCCAGTCCACCGTGGAGGGGGTTCAAGCCTTCGGGCCGGCCGTGGTCGTGGTCAAGTCGCCGGTCGGCATGGGATCGGGATTTATTGTGCATGAAGACGGTTACCTGATCACCAACTTCCATGTCATTGAAGGGCAGAAACATTTCACGGTGACCCAATTCGTCCAGCAAGGCGCCGAACTCAAACGTGTCATCCACAAGCAGATTCGCATCGTGGCCCTGGATGCCTTCCACGATCTGGCCGTGCTGCAAATTGAAGACGAACACGAGGCCCCCTTTCCGAAAGTTGTCCTGGGCCTGGAGGAGCCGGTCTACGGGGAAAGCGTATTCGTCATCGGCAACCCGGCCGGCCTGGAACGGACGGTCACCGAAGGCATTCTGAGTCATACCGGGCGGCTTTTTGAAGGCAGTTTGTATCTGCAGCTCGATGCCTCGGTCAATCCGGGCAATTCGGGGGGGCCGCTATTCAACGGCCATGGCCAAGTCATCGGTGTCGTCAACATGGGAAGCCGGATCATGCAGGGGCTCAATTTTGCCATTCCAATCCGGCACGTGACCTTCCTCCTCGATCACATCGAAGCCTACGCCTACGATAAGAGCAATTCGGAATCGGGATTCATCTACGTCTCGGCCCCACCCAACCCAAACAAGAATGCGCAGGAGGGAACCAATGAATAACCGCCGCCATGGGCACCTTGTCAACGGTCTGTTGTCCTTTCTGATCCTGGCGGCCTTTCTGCTTGCGGGCTGCGACCGCGCGCCCGATGGGGCGAACATCCCGCGTATGGATCGGCTCGATCTGATGACGGACCTGGATATGATCGTGCGCTGTTCGGATAGTTCCGCGCTGGTGGAGGCCGTCGCCCAATCACCCCTGGGACAGTTCTGGAACAGTCCCCAAATGGCTGAATTTCGTAACGGCAAGCGTCTCGAGGAAGAAATTCGACTGGCCTTGGCAGATGAGGCGGATGGGGAAAATGCCGCCAAAATACGTGACATCTATCTGGAGCAATTTAAGATGCTCGACGGGGAAATCATCCTGGGGCTGGATTTCGGCGATTTCGAGGACGCGCCTGCCGTCACCATGGTGGCCGCCATGACCGCGGCGGACTATGAACGCAGCCATGCTCTGGACGACTTGCTCTTTGAGCTGGAGGAGGTGAAAACCATCAAGGCCAGCGAGGATTTCCGGGGCTTAAAGCTCTACACCTACATCCGAAAAGAAGACAATGGCGATCGCTTTATCTACTCGGCCTTTCATGAGGGCACGGTGGTGACCTCGGACAACCGCACCTGGCTCGAGGGTGCTCTGATTCAGCTGATGGAAACCCCGGCCCGCGAGCCCGAAGGCGATCCTGTTGTTTCCATCACGGGCAAGGCACGCCTGATCGACCAGCTTCAGGCCGTGCTGGCCGCGCAGGCCACAGAAGACGATTCGCCGTTCGATGTTCATACGATGATGCGAAGTCTGGGAATCGATGCTCTGGGTGACATGGATTTAAACCTCTGTTTGAAGAAAGATCGCACCGAAATGGTTTTTCAGGTGGCGCGACGGGGGGAATGGAACCGCGGACTGACGGTCCTAATCCCGCCTGAGCCGGCCCCGGCGGATTTCCGACTGGCGTATATCCCCGAGGATGTTGCCAGCTACCAGGTGACCCGCCTGGATTTGAATGCGCTCTGGAGGCAAATTCCGGAAATTTTACAGCAGATTTCGCCCGAATTTCAAATGCAGTTCAGTATGGGCGTCGGCGCCATGGGCGGGATGATGAATATTAACATCAATGAGGATCTTTTCAACAACCTGGATCGTCTGGCCTACAGCTACGCCTGTCTCGACGATGAAGGGCAGAAAATGGTATACGGCTTAAAGGTCAAAGACGCCGATGCCATGGAACGCACCCTATCACGAAACCGATATCCAGGGGCAAGTCATCCACGCCCTTCAGTTTCCGATGCCGACCATCGAAGGGGACGAGCCGGTTTACAGCGAAATCGGCCTGACGGTGGTGGACCGGGCTTTGGTTATCGGGCAGGGGCGCATGCTGGAGGATTATGTCCAGGCCGCTGTTCACAACCAGGGCGCGCCCGGGTTTTATGAGCGTCGCCCGTTCAAGGAAATGATGGCCCGGCTCCCCGCCAACGCCTGCAGTTACGGTATGAGTGATCTGTCCGCCTACGCGCGGATTTTTGTCAAGCAGGTCCGACAGGCGGCCGAACAGATGGAATCGGCCCGAGCCACCCCGGCCAGCGCCGACAGCGACGGGTCAAATCCGCTGGGTGCGGTTTTCGAGGGTTTCAATCTTGCCCAATTGCCGCCCGCCGAGGTGATTGCCGGTTATCTGGGCACCAGCGACGGGTATAGCGTCATCGATGATGCCGGCTTCCGGTCCCTGGTGACGATCTATTACCCGAAGCCCTGATCCTCGGCCGGGGGCCTGGCCCCCGGCTACGGCACTCTGCTCCGCGATCCCTTGCCAAGGCACCCGGTGAGCGCTTGTGATACACATGTTTCAGTGCTACCCCGGGTTTCCGGCAACTGGCTTCCATGTCATCAGCGGTTCCGTCGTGCCATGGGTTTACACCCAATCTCAATAACGAACATGGAGAAAAGCGATTTATGCGCAACTACACGGCCGCAGCTTTTGTTTGCCTGTTGATGCTGGCGCTTGTTGTTTTGCCTGCGGGCGCCGGAGAGGCCAATGACGAAACCCATCGGGCGTTTGGTTTTGGCGATCGGGAAATTTACGAGTTTAAAAACGGCACCTCCCGGCTGAATTTCCAGGACCTCAATCGCGACGGACGCGACGATATCGTCTTCATCAACAACCGCATGTCCCGTATCGAGGTGCTGATCAGGAAGGACCCGCAAGGTGGCGAATCCCTTGATGGCCTGCCGGCATTGGCCGATGCCTTTGATTCGATTGGTTTCCTGCTGGACCAGAAAACCACGCAACTGGAGTTGCTCGATCTGAACGGCGATCAGCGCGCCGATATACTTACGGCCGGCACCCAGCGCGGGCTGCGGATCTATTTTCAGAATCCCGAGGGCCGTTTCGGCGATGCCGTCGCACCGGCATTGAAAAAGGCAGATCAGATCCTTCGTATCCGGACAGCCGATTTCGACAATGACGGCGGGGCCGATATTCTGGTCTGCCGCCGCAAGAACGCGGAACTTCTATACAACGATGGTGAGGGCCATTTCAGGCGACGCCTGACCATCGCCTATACCGCCGCCGAGTGCGAGGGTGTGATTCTCGGCGATTTCAATGGCGACGGTCGACAGGATATTCTTTTGCGATTCCCGGAGGAACAATTGCCCCTGCGCCTTTTGCTCGGTCGTTCGGAGGGGGGATTTGGCTGGGAGCATCCCTTGGATACACCACCGTTGAGTACCCTAAAGCAGATTTCACTGATCGATCAGCCGGCGAATCAACTACTGGCCATTCTCAAAAATGCCGCCAACATTCACCATTACAAGTTGATTCGGAAGGCCCCCGGGGACATCTGGGAGGAACCGGCCCTAGCTACCATTCGTCTTGTGGCCAGGGGCACCGGTGGAAAGATACCCCTGTCATGGGCGATACGGGATTTCGACGGCGATGGCCGCCAGGACTATGTCGTCAGTGCGCCCGAGCTTTCCCGTATCATGGTTCATTTTGCCGGCGATCAGGGTTTGAATCCCGTGCCCCGGGAAATCAGTTCTTTGCGCCGCATCAAATCCCTGGGTGTCGACCGCCGCGGCGATCTTTACGTCTTCAGCCCGGAAGAAAATGCAATCGCCTGTCATCCCGCGGGGGATTACACGGCGTTTCCGGCTTTTGTCGACCTGGAGGGCGCACCACTCCTGATGGCGGTATCGCAATGGAACCAGGGTTTCTTCAGTATCGTCAAGCGCAGGCGGGATCGCCTCTATTTCTGTTGGGCGGATCGCAAAGGCGAGAAACGAGCCGTGCCCATGGACATCCCCGGCGACCAGCCACCCGATGCCATGCGCATCTTCCCCATCTCCAGGGATCAATGGGGCGTTGTGTTGTTTTCTCCTCTGAAGAAGCCGGTCATGTATCTGTGGCGCGGCCGCAAGCTGGAGCGGGTCACCGAAAAACAGCTGCGGGCGCTGGGGGCGGGGCTGACCACGGAAGATATCGCCATGGTGGGCACACCCGAAATGCCCGGCGTCATTATCAGCGAGGGCCAGGCCGCCCGCCTTTATCAATTCAATGGGCAGACGTTCGAGATCAAACGGCAATTCAGTTTGCCGAACGAGAATGCGGTCTTGAAGTTCGGGGTCATGGCCGAGGGTCCGGATGGCTCAGCGGGCTATTTGTTTTACAACAAGCACGGCAACGAGCTCTGTTGGTTTCCGGAAGACCAAAGCCAGGCAACGCTATCGGTCGCCTTGGCGGACGCCTTTCCTTCCATGGCCGGCATCGTGCCTTTAAGTGGGGGCAAAGGCGCTGGATTTTTATTGCCGGGTAGGTCCGAAACCCGCTGGGCGCGCGCGGATGTCGCCCCGTATACCCTGAAAACCATCAGCGGTTATACCAGCCGAGCCGAGAATCCTAAGCTCTGGAATCTCTATCCGCTAAGGCTAGGCAACCCGCCCCGTCCCATGGCCGCCGCCCTGGATGCGAAAAACGCCTCCATGGAACTGATTTCCTTCAGAAACGGCGCTTTGATGGGTGAACTGAGCTTCAAGGTTTTCCAGGGGCCGCAGTACAACCGGGATGAAAAAGGCTGGTACTATGAGCCCCGGGAAGTGGCCTCCGGCGATTTGAACGCCGACGGCCTGATGGACCTGGCTTTTCTGGTGCACGACAAACTGGTGATCCATTTGGGCGAATAAACGCGCCCCCCCGGATGCCGGTCCCTGATCATAAGGGGATCGGATTCGCACCCCGGCCGGAAGGTTCCCTCCGCTCCTATGATTGCCCACATGGGTTTTATCCACTGCAACCCGCATTCGTTCTGCGGCATTTCCCCTGTCTGGAAGCGCTTCGCTGTCCCCCCTGGGTCCGGTCCACCTGTTGTTCAGCAACCGGCCGTATCCGGTGGCCGAACACCACCAGCCCCCCCCGGGGATCTTTTGCTTTGATATTTCAAATGTTTGAGGCCCC
>JASFFM010000199.1:0-7858 GCA_050124295.1 Desulfobacterales bacterium
GGGCCGTTAACTCAGTCGGTAGAGTATCTGCCTTTTAAGCAGAGAGTCGCTGGTTCGAGCCCAGCACGGCCCACCATGTCGCGTCCCCATCGTCTAGCCTGGTCCAGGACACCGGCCTTTCACGCCGGCGACAGGGGTTCGAATCCCCTTGGGGACGCCACCGTCTACATCAGGCACCCATTGCGGTGCCTTTTTTTATTATCGTCCGGTTGGCCAATGCGCCAGATCAATCGCCAGACGACGGAGTCCATCCCGTACCGTTAATTTGCAGAGACCATGCGCGGATCGCGTATGGGTGAGCATGATGGAACAAAAATGTCGGTTTTCCCCCAAAAACAATGCAATTCTGTATCTTTTTCCCCGACCTTCCCCTCGGGCGGCATCCCCCCAGCAGCCCACACGATCCGCTGTGATTGAATGATGGCGCCCAAACTGGACAGCGATAGCGGCCGCTGGCCTGAGAGCTCGAAGGAGGCTGAATCGATATGGCATGGGGCTTGCTCTAGCATACCCATGGCGACAAGGATCACGGGTATCCATGCCTTATTTCCTCAATTCGGCCATTCCGACATCCATCTGGAATGATATTGAAAAAATTGGTTATCGGCATCCATACCTCAGGGAAAGGCTATGTTTGACTGGATGACATCCAAAACCATCTGTCCGCCGCCACGGCGCCAGGGACTTTATGACCCGCAGCTGGAGCATGACGCCTGTGGCGTCGGCATGACCTGCGATATCAAGGGAAACCGGTCACCTGCGATTGTCCAGACGGCGCTGCAGATGGCCGTCAACCTGACCCACCGAGGCGCCTGCGGTTGCGATGCCACGACGGGGGACGGGGCGGGTATTCTCATGCAGGTGCCGCATGCCTTTCTGCGGCGCGTCTGCGGTGATATCGGGTTCGATCTGCCCGAGGAGCAGGCCTATGGGACCGGGCTGGTTTTCATGCCGCCGGACCCAGGACAGCGCGCGCGCTACCGCGCGATGCTCGAGGAGGCCATTCGGGTTCAGCAACAGGAGCTGATCGGCTGGCGGACGGTACCCGTCGACAGCGATGCCATCGGAGGGCTGGCCCGATCGGTGGAACCCGCCGTCCGTCAGGTGTTTATACGCCGGGGTCAAGGGCTGTCCGATGATCGGGCTTTCGAACGCAAGCTCTACATCATCCGTAAGCTGACCGAGCGGGCGGTAAGGGAATCCGCCCTGCCCCAGAAGAGTTATTGTCATATTCCCAGCCTTTCGGCACGCACCATGGTTTATAAGGGCATGTTCGTGGCCGATCAGCTGGGCCCCTACTATTCCGATCTCACCGCACCGGATATGGCCAGTGCGCTGGCGATCGTACACCAGCGCTACAGCACGAATACATTCCCAGCTTGGGACCTGGCCCAGCCGTTTCGATACTTATGTCACAACGGTGAAATCAACACCCTGCGCGGCAATATCAACTGGATGAATGCCCGCCAGGCCCTGTTCGCATCGGATGATTTTGGTGCGGACCTGCAAACCCTGTTTCCCATCGCCACGCCGGGGGCCAGCGACTCCGCGATTCTCGATAACGCCGTGGAACTTCTTTATCACACGGGGCGATCCCTGCCGCATGCCATCATGATGCTGATTCCCGAGGCCTGGCAGGAACATCGCACCATGAGCCGGGCTAAAAAGGACTTTTATGCCTACCACGCCTGCCTCATGGAACCCTGGGACGGGCCGGCTTCGATACCTTTCACCGACGGCATCCGCGTGGGGGCGGTCCTCGATCGCAACGGGCTGCGACCCTCCCGATACACCGTGACCCGCGACGGTCGGGTCATCCTGGCTTCCGAAACCGGGGTCGTGCCGATCGAAGCGCACAACATTGAATCCCGGGGTCGCCTCCAGCCCGGTCGAATGTTTCTGGTGGACACCGCCCAGGGGCGGATCGTCGAAGACGAAGAAATCAAGGAATCGATAGCGGCGCTGCGTCCCTACGGCCAGTGGCTGGGCGCCAACCTCGTGCACATCGAAGACGATTCGAATGGCGACCCTGTCGAAACCTGGTCTGCGGAGATCCTGCTTCAGCGCCAGCAGGTATTCGGGTACACGGCCGAAGATTTGAAAATGATCCTGGATCCCATGGGCCGGACCGGTGTCGAGCCCACCGGTTCCATGGGGGATGATACCCCGCCGGCAATTCTATCCCGCCGACCGCGCCTGCTGTATGAATATTTCAAACAGTTATTTGCCCAGGTGACCAATCCGCCCCTGGACGCCATCCGGGAAAAACTGGTGACGTCTCTGGTAACGACCATCGGCGCGGAGGGGAATCTGTTCGCGGAAACCCCGGAACACGCCCGTCAGCTGCAGCTGGCGCATCCGATTCTGTCGAGGGCCCAATTCCAGTGGCTGACCACACAGGACAATCAGGCCCTACGAACGGTGACATTGCCGATGATTTACCCGTTGGACACCGACGGCCAGGGCCTCCAGGAATGCCTTGGGCGCCTGTGCCGTGAAGCGGCCGATGCCGTGCGCAACGCTGCGACGATTCTGATCCTGACGGATCGGCCGGTGGATCGGGCGCAGGCACCCGTACCGGCGCTTCTCGCGACGGCGGCCGTGCACCACCATCTCATCCGCGAAGGGCTGCGAACCCGGTGCGGTCTGGTCATCGACACGGGGGAAGCACGGGAAGTTCATCACTTCTGCTGCCTGCTGGGGTACGGGGCCGCGGCCGTGCACCCCTATCTGGCGTATGCAACCCTGGCCGATCGTTGCCACGCGGGCTATCTGGACGATCTGCCGTTGACGACGGTTATCGATCGGTACCGCCAGGCCCTCGGCAAGGGGATCATGAAGGTGATGTCCAAAATGGGGATTTCCACCCTGCAGAGCTACCGTGGCGCCCAGATCTTCGAATGTGTGGGTATCGATCCGGAGATCGTCGACCGCTATTTCACCTGGACGCCCTCGCGCATCGGGGGTGCGGGACTCGATCTTCTGGCTGCCGAAATCCGTCTCCGTCACCAGCAGGGGTTTCCGGAAACCGTCATCCCGTCCAGCACCGCCTTGGATCCGGGGGGCAAGTATAAATGGCGCCGGGAAGGCGAGAAACACCAGTACAATCCTCTGACCATCGCCCGTCTGCAGCAGGCCGTGCGCCATAACGACCGCCAAGCCTGGCAGGCGTTCGACGAACTGGTTAACCGCCAGAACCGTGAAGAGGGGTTGCTCAGGGGGCTCATGGCCTTTGTACCGGCCGATGTTTCGATCCCCCTGGAGGAAGTCGAACCCTGGGAGGCGATCGTCAAACGGTTCAAGACCGGGGCCATGTCTTACGGCTCGATCAGCAAGGAAGCCCACGAGACCCAGGCGATTGCCATGAACCGCCTGGGGGGTAAAAGCAACAGCGGTGAGGGCGGTGAGGATGCCGATCGCTTCCAACCGGATGGCAACGGCGACCGGCGCAGCAGTGCCATCAAACAGGTGGCCTCGGGGCGCTTCGGTGTCACCATCAACTACCTGACCAACGCGGTTGAACTGCAGATCAAAATGGCTCAGGGAGCCAAACCGGGCGAAGGGGGGCAACTGCCGGGGAGCAAAGTTTACCCCTGGATCGCCAAAACCCGGCATTCCACGCCCTGGGTGGGGCTGATTTCTCCCCCGCCGCATCACGATATTTATTCCATCGAAGACCTCGCCCAACTCATCTATGATCTAAAGATGGCCAATCCGACGGCCCGCGTAAGTGTCAAACTGGTCAGTGAGGTGGGGGTTGGCACGGTGGCGGCCGGGGTGGCCAAAGCGGGCGCTGATGTCGTTCTGATCAGCGGTGATGCGGGCGGTACGGGGGCTTCGCCACAGACATCGGTGCGTTACGGCGGCCTGCCCTGGGAGCTGGGGCTGTCGGAGGCCCACCAGGTTCTAACGATGAACGGCCTGCGCGAGCGGATTGTGATCGAAACCGACGGACAGCTCAAAACGGCCCGGGATGTGGCCATCGCCTGCCTTCTGGGCGCCGAAGAATTCGGCTTTGGTACCGTTTCCCTGGTCACCCTGGGGTGCATCATGATGCGTGTTTGTCATCTCAATACCTGTCCGGTGGGTATCGCCACCCAGGATCCAACATTGCGCCAAAAATTTACCGGTCGGCCCGAACATTTGATGACGTTCATGCGCTTTGTCGCCGAAGACCTGCGACCGATCATGGCCTCCCTCGGGTTTCGGCGCCTGTCGGAGATGGTCGGCCGGGTGGAGCGCTTGAATATGGTCTCGGCGCTTGATCACTGGAAGGCCCGGGGGCTTGATTTTTCGGCCGTCTTGCGTCCACCGGAAATTCCGCCCGCTGTGGCCCGGTACTGCGGCCTCCTGGATACCCGTCCGGCGCCGCCGCCCCTGGATGAATCCCTGATTAAGGCGCTGGGCCCCTCTCTGGAGGATGCCAGGCCCATGACGATGGATATTACCGTACGCAACGTGGACCGCACCGTCGGTACGCGGCTAAGCCATGAGATTGCCCGCCGCTATGGAGACGGCGGTCTGCCTCCGGATACCATTACCCTGAATGCCACCGGAACGGCCGGGCAGAGTTTCGGCGCCTTCGGTGCGCCGGGAATCAGCATCCATTTGCAGGGAGAGGCCAACGATTATTTCGGCAAGGGTCTCTCCGGTGCCCGTTTGAGCATTCGGCCTCGGGTGGGCGACGCCAGCGTGGCCGAGGAGAATATCATCGTGGGCAACGTAGCCCTTTACGGGGCGACCGGCGGTGAGGTGTATATCTGCGGACGTGCCGGCGAGCGATTCGGCGTCCGCAACAGCGGCGCCGTGGCGGTCGTGGAAGGAATTGGCGATCACGGTTGTGAATACATGACCGGTGGGCGGGTGGCCGTTCTGGGCACGACCGGGCGAAACTTCGCGGCCGGGATGAGCGGTGGTATCGCCTACGTTCTGGATGTCGACGGCGACTTTGAGGCTTATCAGTGCAATCGGGAAATGGTGGACCTGGAAGCGGTGGAAACACCGGATGACATCGAAACCCTCTACGGTTTGATCGCCACGCATCGTGCTTATACCGGCAGTGCCCTGGCGGGCCGTCTGCTGGAGGACTGGACCACCACCCGGCGGCGGTTCATCAAGGTGATACCGGTGGAATATAAACAGGCCCTGGAAAAAGCGGCCGCTGAAGAAACCGCCGCGGACAATCGAATATAAGGAACCCTCGATGGGCAAACCAACCGGCTTCAAGGAATTTGAGCGGGAGACCCCGGTGCGTCGACCGGTGGCCGATCGGATCAATGATTTTCGTGAGATTTATGAGGACTTTCCGGAGGAGAAATTAATCCAGCAGGCGGCCCGCTGTATGGACTGCGGCGTGCCCACCTGCCATTCGGGCTGTCCGCTGGGCAACCGGATACCGGATTGGAATGACATGATCTACCAGGGACGCTGGCGCGAGGCCCTGGCGGAGCTGCATTTGACCAACAATTTTCCGGAATTTACCGGCCGACTGTGCCCGGCGCCGTGTGAAGAAGCCTGTGTCCTGGCGATCAACGAACCGGCCGTGACCATTGAACTCATCGAAAAGGAAATCATCGAACGGGGTTTCCGGGAAGGGTGGGTCAAACCCGAACCACCGGCGCAAAGGACCGGAAAGGCGGTGGTCGTGATCGGTTCGGGGCCGGCCGGACTGGCCTGCGCCCAGCAGCTCAACCGGGCCGGACATTATGTCACCGTGATGGAGCGGGCCGATCGTATTGGTGGTCTGCTGCGCTACGGGATTCCGGATTTCAAACTCGAAAAGGGCATTCTCGATCGGCGGCTCGATCTCATGCGACGTGAAGGCATCGTATTCAAACCCGGCAGCGACGTCGGGCGCAATGTGACCGCCGAGGACCTGTCCGGATTTGACGCGATCGTATTCTGTATCGGCGCAACAGTCCCCCGAGACCTCTCCATACCGGGCCGTGAACTGGGCGGGATTCATTTTGCCATGGACTTTCTGGCGCAACAAAACCAACGCCTGGCCGGCGACCGCATTGAGGGTTCGGAATTGGCCCTGTTCTCCGCCCGTGACAAACATGTCATTGTTATCGGCGGTGGTGATACCGGCAGTGATTGCATCGGCACCTGCCATCGCCAGGGGGCCGCCAGCGTCACCAATTTTGAACTCCTGCCGCAGCCGCCCCAAGCCCGCACCGATGAACAGCCCTGGCCTTTCTGGCCTTTGCGATTGCGCACCAGCAGCTCTCACGAGGAAGGCGGTCGACGCGAGTGGTCCATTCTGGCCAAAGCGTTCAATGGTCAGGGGGGCCGGGTGCAGACGATTACCACGGTCGACGTTGCCTTCACACCCGCCGGCGACGCCCCGCCCGACATGCAGGAGATACCCGGAAGCGAGCGGGAATGGCCGGCGGATCTGGTTCTTCTGGCCATGGGGTTTACCGGTCCTGACAGCGGTACAATTGTGCGCCAAATGAATTTGGATTTAGACACCCGCGGGAATCTTGCAACGGCCAGTGCGCATGGAATGGGACGACCGGGAGTCTTTGCGGCCGGCGATGCCCGCCGCGGACAATCGCTGATCGTCTGGGCCATATCAGAAGGTCGGGAAGCCGCCCGCGAGGTCGATCTGTTCCTGATGGGGCGGACGAGCCTGCCGGAAAAAAGCTGCTGCGACCTGCCCCGAAGCTAGCCATCGGGGGCTCCCGGCGATGGTTGAGTCCAATCGGCGTCATTGCGACGTTGAATTGGCCCCGGAGCAAGCCGCGCCGCTCCCACCGCTCTACCGGTCCTTGCGCACCAAATACGAGAGAACATCAGCCATCAATCCATTGATGGCCGCGTATTTCTCCGGTGCGGCCCCCAGTAGGGACGTTTCGGATTGCACGTACGTGTCCGGTTTAAGCTCTTCGCGGCAGTGGGCCACGAGGGCACGCGCCGATGCAGGGGTCGTTTCCAGGTGGAATTGGAGCGCGATGACCCGGCGGCCAAGCTGAAAACCTTGATTGGCACAACCTTCACTCCTGGCAATGTGCACCGCGCCGGGGGGCAAATCGAAGGTTTCACCGTGCCAATGAAACACCTCCATGGATGGCGGCAAGCGAAATGCATCGCGGTCCGAAGACGGCACCCCTTGGACCGGAAACCAGCCAATTTCCTTGTGGGGATTCGGCGTCACCCGCGCCCCCATCGCATTGGCGATCAACTGCGCCCCGAGGCAAACCCCCAATACGGGTTTTCCGCGCCCCACCGCCTGGCGGATAAACCGCTTCTCGGATTTCAGCCAGGGATGGCGGTCCTCTTCGTTGGCGCTCATGGGCCCTCCCATGACGATCAGCAGGTCGACGTCGCCCAGGGCGGGCAGCGCGGCCGATTCGAAAAATCGCGTCGCGGTCAGTTGGTACCCGGCAGCGGTGAGCCACGGCCGGATGCTGCCAAGACCCTCAAAGGGCACATGTTGCAGATAGTGGGCACGCATATTCGATCCTTTGGGTTTAATGCGTTGAAAGGGCCAAGCGACCTTCAGGGGCCACGGGCAAATCAGCTCCTGATGGCAAAGTAAAGGGCGACGAAAACGGCCAGCGTTGCATCATACACCGCGCAGAAAGGCACCTAACAGCGCGGTGCCATCGTTTGTCCGCATTTTCCGTGATGCAGGGGTCTTAATGGGGTCAGATCTCAACATTTGACAGCTTTGCGGTCAGTTTAGACCTCGCCACGTCGACCGCAGAAGAAGAAAATCTGTCAAAAGTTGAGACCTGACCCCGTATTTGTTCTTCATCTTTTTTTCTTCAGTACTATTCGTCCCCTGGCGGAGGCTTGCCTGAACCTCTTTTGATCTCTATGCTCAGAGCTTATCTATGGCTTCAGGCATACC
>JASFFM010000200.1:0-7851 GCA_050124295.1 Desulfobacterales bacterium
AACCCTCCCCCGGTCGGGGGGCTTTCAGGAGGGCGGCGATGCGATCCTGGCCGGCCGGCGAGCGCTGACGATAACCCTCGCGGCGGATAATTTCATGCAGGTAGACCTGCTGTTGCCGTTTGTCGTATACGAGAATGATGGCCGGCGCATAGAAGCAAAGGTGTGGCAACTGCCAGCGGTCGACCGAGGTCCGGGGCAATTCTTCCAGAACATCTTTCAGGTCGTAGGCCAGATAGCCCATCAGGCCGGCGGCCAGGGGGGTGGCGCGGTCGGTGGGGCTGGTTTGATAGCGGTCAACAATCGCCCGCAGGGCGAACAGAGGGTCCATGGTCAAGCGGTGTTCCTGGTCATCGAGGGTCAGCCGTAGCCGGTGGCCGTTTCCCTTGAGGGTAAGCCAGGGGTCGAGCCCCAGGATATGGTAGCGGGAGCTGTCCATTGCGCCGCCGCTCAACAGAAAGACGGTTCCTTCCGCATTGGCCACGCGGGCGGCCAGGTCGATCATGGGCGCTTCGAGGCGGATCTGGGTGGTACGGACACCTTCGATCCGGGCCGCGGTGGTCAAAATATGGCTGAGCGATGTCGTCATGTGGTTCGATCGCCGTTCAGTGATCGGCCAGGCAGGATCGGGTTTGCGGTGTACGCCGGCGCGCCGCTTCCAGTGGTCCCAGGCGAAGGAAGTTTTCGACCAGTTCAAAACCGGCTTCGGTCATAAAACTCTCGGGGTGGAACTGCACCCCGTGCAGCGGGAATTCCGGATGGGACAGCCCCATGATGACCTCGTCATCGGCACGGGCCGTCACCTCCAGTTCGGGGGAGCGTACATCCACCATCAGGGAATGGTAGCGGGCGGCGGCAAGGGGGCACGGCAGACCCTGAAACAGGCCCCGGCCCTTGTGCCGGACAGGGCTAACCTTGCCATGCCGGGGCAGGGGTGCCCGGATCGTGCGTCCCTGGAAAACCTCGTTGATGCACTGCATGCCCAGGCAGACGCCCAGAATCGGTATGCGGCGGTGCCAGTCACGGATGATCGGGATGGAGATCCCGGCATGGGCGGGGTCTTTGGGGCCCGGGCTAATCAGCAGGTAGTCCGGCGCCAGCTCCGGAACCCGATCCAGGGCGATTTTGTCGCTTCGAAAAACCAGAATGTCCAGGTCGTACTGCAGAAACATCTGGACCAGGTTGTAGGTGAACGAATCGTAATTGTCGATGACCAGCAGGCGCGATCGCATAAACCCTTCCTCCATAACCAAGCAACGCCACCCCGATCGAGTCTGGGTGGCGTTGGCCTATGGCATAACTCACTTTTGTGCGGCACAGATTATGGCCTCATTCATACCATAGCCATCGCGACGGTCAAGGTGTAATCTTGCCTGAGGCCCAAAGACGGGCGGGCGGAGGTGCCGCGGATGGCCTTCTACGGAGACCGGGGCATCGTTTCGACAAAACCGTTGCGCCGCCGCTGGTCCAGGCCGGCAGGATCTTCTTGGCGCTGCCGGCTTGAAGATCCCCGTCCGCGGTCTTATTGATTAGCTTATCCAGTTGTCGAAACAGGAGGATACGCGCATGGCACAAGCCGCCCCCGTTATTCCGCTCAACAAACCACGACCCGCCCGTGATGTTTTCGAGCGCCAGTTCGCCGCCAGTCGGCAAGGCCCGCCCCTTTCCCTGGAGGCGCGTCGGGATATTCTGCAGAAGCTGGAATCGGTGTTGATCGCCCACCAGGACGCCATCGCCGAGGCCATTTCCAAGGACTTCGGCAATCGCTCGATCCACGAAACGAAAATTCTGGAACTGTTCCCCGCCATCGACGGGCTGCGCTATACACGTCGGCGGCTTAAAAAATGGGTGCGGCCCCGCAATCGTCATGTGGGCCTCTGGTTCAAGGGGGCCCGCAACCGGGTTATCCCCCAGCCCAAGGGGGTTGTGGGAATCATCGCCCCCTGGAATTATCCCCTGTTTCTGGTGGTCAGTCCCCTCACCAGTGCGCTCGCGGCCGGGAACCGCTGCATGATCAAGATGGCCGCCAATGCCCAGGGGCTGTGCCGCCTGATGCACGCAATCCTGAGGCCTGTCTTTCCCGAGGACCTGCTGGCAATTCTGCCAGGGGTTTCCGCCGGCGATTTTACGCCGCTGCCGTTTGACCATCTGGTGTTCACCGGCTCGCCGAGTTCCGGCCGCACGGTCATGAAAACCGCCGGGGACAACCTGACCCCGGTAACGCTGGAGCTGGGCGGCAAATCACCGACCCTCGTCGCGGAAGATTTCGATGTGCAAACCGCGGCCGAGCGCATTCTGCATGTCAAATCCGTGAATGCCGGCCAGACCTGTGTCTCGCCGGACTACCTCCTGATGCCGGCGCCCCGGGTTGCGGAATTTACCGCCGCGGCGCGCCGCATCGTCGCGCATCGATACCCCCACCTGGAAACGCCCGACTACACATCCATTATCGACGATCGAAGCTATCGGCGGCTGCTGGCGGTGCTGGATGACGCCCGTGCCAAGGGGGCCACGACCGTCAACTTGATCGAAGGGGCCGCCCCCGACCCCGTGCGGCGAAAAATTCCCCCCACGATCCTGCTCAATGTGAACGCGCAGATGGAAGTCATGCAGCAGGAAATCTTCGGCCCCCTGCTGCCCATAAAAACCTATCAGCACTTGGACGAAGCCATCGCCTATATCAATGCTCACGAACGACCCCTGGCGCTTTACCTGTTCAGCAATGACCGCCGGGTGCAGGAAACCGTGCTGGCGCGTACCATGTCCGGAGGGGTCAGCATCAACGACTGCGCCATGCATGTGGCTCAGCATGACATGCCTTTTGGCGGCATCGGCAACAGCGGGATGGGGCAGTATCATGGCTACGAAGGATTTGCCGAATTTTCCAAGCTGCGGCCGGTTTTCAAGCAGGCGGCCCGACCCCTGGGAGCGGCCTTTCTCTATCCGCCATACGGCAAGACCTTCGAGCGGATGTATCAATTCATAATCAAAATGCGTTGGGTTTAGGCGGGTGCGAAGTGTCTCGGCAAGTCCGACGCCATACGCAGATGCGTGGCCAAAAGATCATTGCGCCCGTGCTTGATGGTAGGTGAAGTAGTTGTCCCAGATCTGATCTAGCCGGGCTTTGGCTTCGGGCAGGGAAAGCGCGCAAAAACGCTCTCCCTCGCGCTTTAAAAGACCCCAGCGTTGCAGTTTTTCCAGGGCATCGTCCACCTCGAAGTCGATGGGGCAGTCCCATTCTTCTGCCAGCCAGGATTCGACGGCCTCATCCAGTTGACGACGGGTGAGGCCGTTGGCGCTGCGTGCCAGATAGAGATAAGCCAGCAGGGCCTCTTTGAATTCTTCTTCTTCCGCCGCGTCGATCAGGTGATGAAAGACACCGGCGTTGTTGTCCAGATTCTTGAAGTAGAGATTTTCGGCCAGCGCCTTCATAAAACGGATTTTTCGGTTTTTAAATTTGCTGACCTGCTTAAAGGAAAACCCTCCCAGAGCCGCCAGCCCTAACCCCAGGGCGACCAAATGCTTCTGGTTGATTTCTACCGAGGTTTCCCGCAGCCCCAGCCAGAAGGCCACCAGGGAGCCCACCAGTACGAGGGATGCTCCGAGCCTGGAGACCAGCACGACGGCCCCGCTCACGGCGGCCGGAATGCCAATGATCAGCTTGTCGATGGTTTTCATGCGCACTTCGCTGTTGGGGAAAAGCATTTCCAGATCGGCCTTGGGCACATTCTGGAAGAGTTTGATCATGGTAGCCCCGGGCTTGTAGGGAAGTTTTTTACGGCCTGCAGCGGCAAAATAGGCCGCCGGCTTGAATTTGATGTAGACCACCACGCGATCGAAATTGGTAAAGGTTACCGGCGTTTTCTTCAGCCCGGCCCAGGAGACCAGTGTCTCCTGGCGCAGGTTTTCGCCGCGTCGGAAAAAGAGCACCTCTTCAAAATCCTCGAAATCGACTTCCAGACGAATCTTGAAAAGTGATTCCTCGGCCAGGGCCTCGTGTAAATCCTCTTTGGTGATCGGCTCGAAATTGGCCGCATCCAGCAGGGTGGTCATTTGGCCGACAAAGGTCGTTTGGTGGGTCACGAGGGTTTCCTGATCCGGTGGGCGAATGGGCCGGGTGTCGGCATCGGGGTCGAAGGGGGCGTAGGCGTCTTTGATGGATTCCAGCAGCTGGTGGTATTCGAAGTGCAGGAGTGCCCCGAGAAGGCGGTGAAAATCATGAAAATCGGCCGCCGTCCCTTCCATAATCAGGCCGGCTTCGAGGCACATGGTAACAAGATCGGATTTGCGAAAGGGAATGAAACGGCCACGCCGTTTTTGCTCGTTCACGTTGGATCTCCAGCGGCTTGACAGGGTTGCTAAAGGGGCGTCGCCTGAAGATACGGGCCGTCGTCGGGAGACGCCGTGGCGTTTGCTTGCCTTAGAACTGCAATATGGTCTTTCGGGGTTTCCACGTCAAGGCGAGTGCGCGTTTGCAGGGGGCAAGCGCTCAAAGGGCCGCAACATCAAAGGGTAAGGCCGTGATCCTGGCAGGGTACGCAAGGGCGGGTGGGCGTGCCTGTTCGGCAGGGGGGATGCGAACCAAGCTTCAGTCCATGTCTTGGGGGGCGGAATCCGGATCGGCACCTTGGTTAGCGGCGGCCTCCGGAGAGGCTTCACTTCCGGCATCGGTATCGGCGCTTGCGTTATCATTGCGTTCGGATTTCTTGGCCAGCCGACGTTGCCGTTTTTCTTCCTGCTTCTTTTTGCGTTCAAGTTCTTTCTGGCGTTTTTTAAAAGAGAAATTGGATCTTGCCAAAGAGTCTTCTCCTTGATGGACGAATGCGTAAGGTTCAAAAGCGCAAGAGGCATTTCTTCAATGATCGAAGAAATGCCTCTGCGGGTTAAGCGGGGAACTAGACTACCGTAACGTTGGCTGCCGCCGGGCCCTTGGGACCCTCCTGGACATCAAAGGTCACCTGGTCGCCCTCGCTGAGGGATTTAAAACCGGTTGCATTGATCGCGGAATGATGGACGAAAACATCCGGTCCGTCTTCCTGCTCGATAAAACCGAACCCTTTTTGATCGTTAAACCATTTTACTGTACCATTGGCCATGATATTGTCCTCCTTTCTTCAAATTTCAACGTCGCCTGCTGGAGGATGCCATCATGATCAATGGTGCTGTCCTTCAGAATGCAATTGTCCCGCCGGGCATGCGCGAGCTCCTGTTGATGTCCCGGACGATAGGCTTTATTGCGACAGAAAGCAAGCAATTATCTTAATTTTTACATAAAAAACACGATTTATCCTGAATACATGGGGGCGCTGGCATTTCATGACCCGCGCAAAGGCGCATGGGGCGGCGGCAAAAAATGGCCCTGGGTCCATGCCGAGGGCCGGCTTGGAGGGATTCGGGGACCACGCTTGTATACGGGTGGGCGGGGGCCAACACCAGGCATCGCCGCTACCGATCGCTCTCCGTGCAAAGGATTTATACCGGCCCTCAAAGGATATAACCTTTTGGGGATCGAATCTTCAGGCGTCGGTTAGCTGGCCTCCAAGGGGTGAGTGTCGGGACCCATTTCGACGGCGGGCGGGGCCCCAAGGGGCCGATCGAGCCCGCCCGGCCATGCGTGCGCCTTCCCCGATACGCCCCAATCTCCCTTCGGTATCGGATCATCCTGGGTCCTGCTCAATTTGGTGAAGGATGCCCCGGCGATCGTCAGCTGGGCCGGTGAGGTTTCGATTCCGGGGCTACCCGTAAGGGCATCCTGGATGGTGAAAACATCCCCTCCAGGTGCATGATGGGATCCGCACGCGGCAGGGCGTCCCGGACCTTGGCGTTTGCCCGAGGCAAGAGGGTTTCCAGCAACGAGGAAGATATTTTGCCGGCCGCGGCCTGGTGGCCCCGATCACGACCATTTTCCGCAGGGCGGTCCGCTCCCGTGGTCGATGTCGCGCAGGACCGAGGTGCGCCAACTGTGAACTGTGACCAGCGCGGGCCCAAAATGGCGGTTATCCTTTTGATCCGCGGATTGGATGCCGCCTGTATCCGGTCGATCTTCTGCGGTTTGGGCGATCCCGCATTCCTGCTGTTGCCGACCGACGGTAAGGTCGAGGACAGTTTCCGGATCGCGGGAAGTAAACATCGACACCGAGAATGGGGTCGCCTGATTTATCACCCGGGCCCTGTTCTCGTTCCGCGGCCCATCCGATCCTAACGCCTTCCCGTTGTGCCAATTCGGTAACCCGGACATTTCATGACCCTATTGATGCCAACTTGCTTGGCTGAATGGGTTCCCTGTCTTGACGGAGGGTTGTGCTAAATGTGTGCGCGAACCCTTGGTGAGGGGCGTATTGCAAAACGCAGCGCCGATCCTTTTCACCCGGCGGGCAAGCCTGCGGCATCCCTTTTGGGTGTCAGCAAGCGCTTGCGGTTGCATGCCTATCGCGACGCTCCGCATGGCCTTGTGCGGGAGGCCTCCCACGCTTGACATATCAGGGCCAAACGGTCTGCCCAAATGGGTGGCACCACGGTCGCCCCCTTGGCCGTGAGTGCGCCGGCGGTGGGCGATAAAGGAATTCTTCAAAGGTTGCATGATGCCTGCGGGATAAAGTTTGCACATCCCTGTAACGCCTCCGCGGACCTTCGCTGGTTGCAAGAGGATAGGATTGGGAGAGCGCGCCGGCATCCCCCGTTTTGGAGGGCCCAGGGGTATCGCTAAAACGGCTGTCGCGTGCGCTAAAAACCGCAAACCAGGGGCCTATCGAATGCCGTCTGCGACCCGGCACCATCCATCAGGTCCGCTGGCCCAGGATTTGGCACACCATCGCCAGCGACTCCTCAGCTTCTTCCAGGCTGCTCAACCCGAGGGAAATTAGGTCGGTGTCTTTGGCGTTTTCCAGGGCGAACCGAAGACCTTCTTCGGGCGGTATTCTTCCCGCAGCGAGGGTTTTCATGAGCACGAATGGCTTGGGGGTGTTTTGGATGGTCGCAATGCGCTCCCGGGTGGTTTCCCGGCCTTCATATCCCGGGTAGACAAAACCGAGCGCATTCAATGGGAACATGTACACATCCACGCCGTACCCTTGCGCTTCACATATCTCCACCGTTGATATTTTATGGGTCGAGATCCCCGCAATCCCACCCGCCTGGTGAATTTTGTCCACAAGTCTGCCCAGCCCCCCGATTTTGTTGTTGCGCGCCGGCCGATCAACGAACTGGGCGTGCACGATGCAAATATCGGCCTGGTTTGCGAGAAGGTAGTCGAATTTCTCCCTAGAGCCCATCTTCGAGGTCGCATCTTGGCGCGTGTTCCCGATAAACTTCAAGGGTTGTTGGTGTTTGCGGCTGAGATCGGTAATGATGCGCTGGATTCTCTCGTTGGCGCTTGACTCTATGGTATTCAGGCCGAACGCCATGCAGGTTTCGATCAGGCGGGTGATATAGGCGTCCGTGCAACGATTCGCATACGCCTTGTCGCGCGCGCCGCTGAAATGGGAACGCCCGTAGAAGGCGTTCGTCCCCAAAACGACCTTGCTGAACTTTTTTGTCTTGATTGAAACAGTCTCGATCACTTCCATCTCCAGGCCGGTTGGTGTTTTTGGCCGGGTTGGTCCCACGCCGGTCAGGGACTGATGATCAAACCGATGGCAGGTCTTCCCGAATGTCGCCGTCCGAGGCGCAATCGGCGTTGTCTAAATCCGGCAACCCATCGAGCGGTCGGTGTGTGCGGGCCGGCGATCTGGGCAGACCTGTGAGTTCCCTAGCCACCCTATCCCGGACGGCGGTGGGGCGCAACCACGGGCGAGCCGTATCGCCCCCCCGATGGGGCCAATCCAAACCCGTGTTCGGGGTCTTGCGCCGACCGAA
>JASFFM010000201.1:0-7803 GCA_050124295.1 Desulfobacterales bacterium
TTGTAATTGAGCAGGATATAGGGCGGTGAGTCGTAACATCCGGAGGAGTAAGCCCCGCTGCGCTTGCCGCGATTCTCGTAGCGGTCCACCCAGCCCCCGGAGAGCCCTTTCTGCAGCACCTCGGTGTAGGCCGCCCCCAGCGGTGCCAGGGCTTCGATGCAGGTTTCGACGGCCTCCTCGTAAGGCATATCGAAGGTCACATCCCTCACAATGGGCACATACGTATCGTAGAAATGCAGCCCATCGATTCCCAGGGCCTCCCGGCGGAAGTCCAGGTAGGCGAAAAGCGGGGCCTGATGGGCTTTGACCGTTTCCAGCAGGTTGTCATAAACCGCCGCCGGAATGTCGTCCGCGAAGAGAGCGGCATCGCGGCAGGTGGCGAATTTGCGGCTGCGGGCATAAAAAAGATCCGCCTTGATCGATCCGGCCAGGGCGGCCGCGATGGTGTTCTGGTGGTTTTCGTAGGCGGCATAATACTGGAAAAAGGCCTTGCGGCGCACCGCACGGTCGGGATGCTGCAGAAAAGTGGTGAAATTGCCGTGGCTGAGCTCGATTTCACCCTCGGTCGCATCCTTGATGGTACCGAAGGTCAGATCGACGTTGTCCAGTTGGCCGAACACCTGGGAGGCCGTCTGGGCCATTTCACGGCTCATGGCGAGCATTTCCTCCATGGGACCCGTCAGGGTGTGCGGCCGGTAGCGGAGTATTTTCTGGAGATAAAAGCGATAGTCGTCAAGGGTGTCGCCGGCCAGGTAATCCTGAACGGTTTTTTCGGGAATCGCCATGATCTCGGGGCGCATGAAACTGGACAGTTCGGAAGCCCGGGTATAGAGGCTGACGGCCCGCTGGTAGAGGGCCAGATAAACCTGGTTGGACTTGTCTTCGTCATTTTTCAGGTGGGCGTAGGTATAAAGCCTTTCGATGCGGCGGGACAAATCGAGATCGAAGGCAATGGCTGCTTGGAGGACTTCGGCGGATTCACCCAGGCGGCCCTGGTAGGTGGCGTAGCCCGGCAGCGCGTCGGTTAGGGCTTCCAAAAGCGATTGCCACTCGTCGTCGTTGGCAAACAGGGGCGAAAGATCCCACTGGTGATCCTGGGGAATGGCATTGCGATCGGGAATTGTGCGTTGGTTCATGGGGCCCTCCGAAGAAGTTTTTTTCCGGCGACGGTGGGCAAGCTTGGCACCGTCGACTTGACACTGTGATGGGTAGTCGTCTATAGCGATGACGTCGGCCATCGCGCATCAGCCGCCGTCAATCGGTTGATTCCTTCACCACACCGCTGGCAATAGCGAACCATAGCATGGAATTTTCGCCCCTGGAAGCCATTTCACCCGTGGACGGCCGCTATCACAGCGCCACGCGGGATCTGGCGCCCTTCTTTTCGGAAAGCGCCCTTATCCGCTACCGCATCCGCGTGGAAATCGCCTACTTCATTGCCCTATGCGAAATCCCCCTGCCGCCCCTGGCGGGTGTGGCCGCTTCCCGCTTTGACGCCTTGCGGGCCATTTACCGGAATTTTCGACGCGCAGACGCCCAGGCCGTCAAAGCCATCGAGCGCGAAACCAACCACGACGTCAAGGCCGTGGAGTATTTTCTCAAGGAGCGTTTCCAGTCTTTGGGGCTCGATGCCGGGCGGGAGTTCATCCACTTTGCGCTGACCTCCCAGGATATCAACAATACCGCCATGCCCTTGGCCCTCAAGGAGGCCTGGCAAACGGTTCTGCGACCGCTCTACAGGCAGGCGATCGACGCCTTGCGCGCCCGGGCCGAAGAATGGCGGGAAGTACCCATGTTGGCCCGCACACATGGGCAGCCGGCCTCCCCCACCCGGCTGGGCAAAGAGATCTATGTCTTCGTCGAGCGCCTGGAGCGTCAGCTGGCGCTTCTCGAAGCGATCCCCTGGAGTGCTAAATTCGGCGGCGCCACAGGCAATTTCAACGCCCATCACATCGCTTACCCGCAGATCGATTGGGAAGCCTTCGCCGATCGACTGGTCGACGGCGTTTTGGGGCTGAGCCGCTGTCGGGTCACCACCCAGATCGAACCCTACGATGATCTGGCGGCTTTCTGCGACGGTATGAAACGCCTCAACACCATTTTGCTGGATCTTGATCGGGATCTCTGGACGTATATTTCCATGAATTACTTCCGTCAGAAGATCAAGGCCGGAGAGGTGGGCTCCTCCACCATGCCCCACAAGGTCAACCCCATCGACTTTGAAAATTCCGAGGGCAACCTGGGTGTTGCCAACGCCCTGCTGGAGCATTTGGCCGCCAAACTCCCCATTTCGAGGCTGCAGCGCGACCTCACCGATTCCACCGTTACCCGTAATATCGGTATGCCGCTGGCGCATACGGCCATCGCCATCAAATCCCTGCTGAGGGGCCTGGATAAACTGCTGCTGGATGACGATGCCATGCGCAGGGATCTGGAGGATAACTGGGCGGTCGTTGCCGAGGCTATCCAGACCGTCCTGCGCCGGGAGGGCTTCCCCAATCCGTACGAAGTCCTGCGCGATCTGACCCGCACCAACGCCCGCATCGACCGGAAGGCCCTGAACGCCTTCATCGATGGGTTGAAGATTGGGGACGACCTCAAGACCGAGCTGAAAGCCATTACGCCCTGGAATTATACCGGGCGCATCAGCTATTGAGCGGCGCTGGAATCATTTCGGCGGTCCATTGATCACCGGCGTCTGTTGACCGTCGACCGATGCCGGCAGGGCAGACAGACTATCATGCCGATGAAAACCGGGGGTTTGGCCGCCGTTTCCCGTAGTTCCGAAATAGAGTCCGGTCTTCCGCGGAACAACCCCTTTGCGGGAAGATGACCGGACGAACAAACCCGCTTTTCCGGAGCGGCCGCGATCCTGGCGATGCCCTGATCCGATGGCCGCGGAGGAACCCATCCGCCCGAAGGAGGCCGCATGAAGAAAAAACGCTTTTTTCATCTTTTGACCGTTTTGCTCGTAGGGCTCGCTTGCACGGTCCAGGCCGAGGTCAAAAACCCCGACACCTTCGTCTTCGCCACCTACGGCACCCTGCGCACCCTGGACCCCTGCGTGGCCTATGACACCACTTCTTCCCAGCGGCTCTGGAACATCTACGAGCCGCTGGTCTTTTTTGACGGCAGCCATACCGACAAGTTCAAGCCCCTGCTGACCACGGAAGTGCCGAGCTTGGAAAACGGCGGAATCTCTGCCGACGGCAAGACGTACACCTTTACCATCCGCAAAGGGGTCAAATTTCACGAGGGCCAGACGCTGACGCCGGCGGATGTGGTCTACAGCTTCAAGCGCAACATGATCGCGGATCCGGACGGCGGTCCCATGTGGATGCTGCTGGAGGCCCTCACCGGGGAGGGTTCCACCCGCGACAAGGACGGCATGCTGATTCCGGGTATCATGGAGAAGATCGACCAATGCGTGGAAGCCGAGGGCGACCAGGTGATCTTTCACCTACCCAGTCCCTACCCGCCCTTCATGGGGATCCTGGCCTATTCCGCCTCGGTGGTCATGAGCAAGGAATGGTGTGTGGCCAACGGCTGCTGGGACGGCACCCTGGCCACGGCCGAAAAGTTCAACAACCCCGCACCGGGGCACGAACCCCTGCAGAAGATCGCCAACGGCACCAATGCCTACCGGATGAAGTCCTGGGAACCCAACAAACAGTTTGTTTTCGAGCGTTTCGACGGCTACTGGGGCGGTCCGGCCAAGATCAAAACCGCCATCATCAAATACGTCAAGGAATGGAGCACGCGCAAGCTCATGCTGCAGAACGGCGATGCCGACCGCGTCACCGTGGACAACCCCTATGTGCCCGAAGCCAAAGCCATGCAAGGGCTGACCTTTTATGAAATTCCCCAGCTCTCGGTGTCCATGGCCTTCTTTTGCCAGAAGATCAACCCCACCGGGAACCCCAATATCGGCAGCGGCCAACTGGACGGTGAGGGCATTCCGCCGGATTTTTTCAGCGACATCAACGTGCGCAAGGCCTTCCTGCACGCCTTCGACCGGGCCACCTATGCCGAGGACGTCTTCAACGGCCTGGTGGTCATGCCCACCAGCCCCAACATCAAGGGCCTGGCCTATCACAAGGATGTGCCGGTCTACGATTTCGACCTGACGAAATCGGCTGAATTCATGAAAAAAGCCTTCGGCGGCCAATTGTGGGAAAAAGGGTTCAAAATGATCATCACCCACAATACGGGCAACGAGATGCGCGAAGCCGCGGCCCTGATGCTGTCCGAGAACATCATGTCCCTGAATCCCAAGTTTCGCATCGAAGTGCGCAACGTGGAATGGAAGGACTACCTGGTCAAGTACCGCAATTTCATGTATCCGCTCTTTCTGATCGGGTGGGGCGCGGACTACGCCGATCCCCACAATTTTGTCTATACCTTCATGCATTCACAGGGCGTCTATGGGCGCTATATGGCCTACCAGAACGCGGAAGTGGACCGCCTCTGCGAGGCGGGCATCGCCACGGTCGATCCGGCCGGGCGGGAGAAAATTTATTCCCGACTGCAGGATCTTTTCTATGCAGACGCCATTGCCGTGCCGCTCTACCAGCAGATCGTGGTGCGGGCCTACCGGGACTGGGTCAAGGGCTTTACGCCCAACCCCATGCTGATGGATGCCAACGAGATGCTCATGGAGATCCGCAAAGAGTAGGGTGCGCACGCATTGCGGAAAAGAAACGGCGCCGGTGGGAAATGACTCCCCACCGGCCCGGAAAGCACCTTAGGGCCGGTTTTAAGGCTGCATTGGTGCTAGGGTGACAGTGGAGGGCATCATTCGTCAACCACAGTCGAACCTACGCCCAAGGGCGCCTGGTATCAGGGCCGGATCGGTTACGATGGCAGCGATGACCGGGTCCGAACGCTTTTTGTGGCCCGCTGGCCCCCGGGAGACCTGGGCCGCGATGAGGGCTGGCTTCAGTCAGCCGTCGGCGCCGATACATCGTCTCCTCCAATTGCCGGCCGTCACTGAAGGGATAACCAATAGGCAAACCCGACGGCCTTTTCTTCCCCTTTCCCAGTGAGAGCATGCACATCTTTATCCTCAGGCGGATTTTCTTTCTGACCTTCGTCCTTTTCGGCGTTTCGGTCCTGCTCTTCGGAATCCTGATGACTTTCAGCCCTGAGCGCCGGGCGGCCGCCTATGTCACCACACCCCAGCAGGCCAAAGACATTCCCCGCATCATCAAGCAGTTCGGCCTCGACGATCCCCTGCCGACCCAGTATCTGCGCTGGATCAAGGAGGTCGCACGGGGCAATCTGGGCTGGTCGCTGGTGGCGGCGCGCCCCGTGGGAGAGGCCTTCTGGCGCTATTTTCCGATCACGCTGGAAATGAACCTTTACGCGGCCCCGATCGTCATCTTCCTGGGAATATGGCTGGGGTCCGTCTCCGGTATTCACCGGGACAGCTGGATCGATCACGGCACGCGCATCTTCGCCATCATCGGCTGGTCCCTGCCGACCTTTCTTTTCGCCCTGGTGCTGTTGATGGTCTTCTACGGCTATTTCCAGATGTTCTCCCCCGGTGTGCTGAGCGACGATCTGGCCATGTCGATCATTAACCAGCCCGAGCAGTATAGGGCCTATACCGGTATGCTCACCATCGACGGCCTCTTGAACGGCCGCCTGGATATCGCCCTGGATGCCCTCATGCACCTCGTATTGCCGATCACCACCTACGTGATCGTCGTGGTGGCCCTCAATATGCGCGTCATGCGCTCGGGTATTATCGAGGAATTGTCCAAGGATTATGTCCTGACCGCCCGGGCCAAGGGGGCTGACCGCAAGACCGTTCATTACAAGCATGCCCGTCGCAACGCCCTGCTGCCGGTGGTCACCGTGGCGGGGCAACTGGTGGCCATGTCCATGGAGGGCAGCATCGCCGTTGAAGTGGTCTACAACCGGCAGGGCATCGGCTGGTGGCTGGCCGAATCCGCCACCCAGCTCGATATGCCGGTGCTCATGTGTATCTGTTTGTTCATGGGTCTGGTGTTCGTGGTCACCAACCTGACCATCGATATCCTCTATGCCTATATCGATCCGCGCATCCGGTTGAACTGAATGGATAAAACATCATGGCTGACACCCACCCGCGTCTGCGCGAGCTGAAGTACACCCTCTACCGGATTTTCCGAAACCCCTCGGCCCTCATCGGGTTCACGCTGCTGCTGTTTTTTATTGGCGTGGCCGTGCTGGCACCGGTCCTGGCGCCGCCCAAATATGCCCACAATCCCTACCAGATGCCCCATAAAGGCTTTTCACCGACGCCCAAAGCACCTGGCCCCGGGGCCATTTTCGGCACCACCTCGGGCCAGTACGACATCTATTACGGTGTTGTCTGGGGCACACGCACAGCCTTCAAGATCGGCCTATTCGTGGTTTTTATCTCCGGTTTCTGCGGGGTGGGGCTGGGTGCCGTGTCCGGTTACTACGGCGGCTGGATCGACGAGATCCTCATGCGGGTAACCGATGTCATGTGGGCCATTCCCACGCTGGTGCTGGCCATGGCCATCGTGGTGGCCTTCGGCCGGGGACTCGACAAAGTCATGATCGCCCTGGCCCTGATCCAGTGGCGCTGGTACGTGCGCGTCATCCGGTCCGAGATCCTGACCCTCAGGGATCAGGATTTCGTGCAGGCGGCGCGCATCATGGGTGTTTCCGATCTGAAGATCATCCTGCGCCATATTTTGCCCAATGCCATTTATCCGGTGCTGATCATGGCCTCCATGGATATGGGATCCATGGTGATCACGGCCTCCTTTATGAGCTTCGTGGGCCTGGGATCGCCCAAGGGATACGCCGACTGGGGCCAGATGGTGGCCCTGGCGCGCAACTATATCGTGGGCCCGCCGGACGACCCCCTGCGCTTCTGGTACACGATTGCCATCCCGGGCGCCTGCATCATTTTGTTCGTGCTGGCCTGGAATCTCATCGGGGATGCCTTGCGGGACGCCTTTGACCCCAAACTGCGCCGGAGATAGGATGCGATGACGCCCCTGATTCAGACCGAAAACCTGGTGACCAATTTCTACACCTACGAGGGGGTCGTGCGCGCCCTGAACGGGGTCAGCCTGGTGGTGGAACATGGTACCACCTTCGGCCTGGTGGGTGAGTCCGGCTGCGGCAAGAGTGTTGCCGTGCGCTCCATGATGCGCATCATCCAAGCGCCGGGCCGGGTGGAAGGCGGCAAGGTCAGGGTATTCTTCGATCCCCGGGACCCGCAGCGGGGGGTCGATCTCCTCCAGCAGTCGGAAGCCTATCTGGAGCACCTGCGGGGCGATCAGATGTCGATGATCTTCCAGGAGCCCAATGCCGCCCTGAACCCCATCATGCGCATCGGCGATCAGGTGGCCGAAAGCTTTCTCTTCCACAAAATGAAAGACATGTGCGCCCAGGTGCTGGGGGAATTGAACCGGCCGGAGAGCGCCCCGGCGTGGCCCCTGGGATGGCTGCAACGGAAGTTGTATGCCCGGGCTGCGGCCAACCCCCGGGACCCCCTGGTTGTGCTGGCTTCCCAAATACCGCTGCTGAAGCGGTGGCGGGGGCGTCTCGCCAAAGAGGCCCAGCGACGGGCCGTGGAGATCATCGCCAAGCTGGGCATCCCCAACCCGGAAGATATTGCCCAACGCTATCCCCACAACCTCTCGGGCGGCATGAAACAGCGTATCGTCATCGCGATTGCCCTGGCCTGCAGCCCTCAGCTGCTCATCGCCGATGAGGCCACCTCCAACCTCGATGTGACGATCCAGGCCCAGATCCTCGATCTGCTGAGGCGCCTGAAGC
>JASFFM010000202.1:0-7793 GCA_050124295.1 Desulfobacterales bacterium
TTTGGCGGGCCATGCGCGGCCGTGTGGACCTGGAGATCCACACCCGTCAAAGGCGCTTTGACCAGGCCGCAAGCCTGCTGATTGAAAACGGGCTGCCCGCCCGTCAGGCCCGCGGCATGGTCCAGCGTTACGCCCTTAAACCCGGCTATCAACTGGCGTATACCATTGGACGTCGAGCGTTCCGGCGGCTTTACACACGCCGAGGAACGGCCGCGGCTTCACCGGCGGCGTTCGCCCGCACGATCCTCGCCCAGGGCGAAATCGGATTCGAGCGCCTCGAGGCCGGCCTGCGCCGCGGGGTTGCCTTGCCGCGTCTTCCGGAGTAGAGTGGGCGGCGTATTTCGCGCTCGAATCTTACCAATGCCTGACCGGCCCAGCGTACAGGAGGTTGTCCTTGTCTACTTTTTTAGGTGCCCACTCCGAATGGAATCTCGGCAGTCCCGGCGGCTGGGACTATCAACGCACGACTCAGGAAATCGCCCGCGTCGTCTGGGGCAAAATCAACCAAATCGCCCCTACCGGCGTAACCCTCGACTTTGATCACCCCCTGCTCTGTCCGGTCGTCGGTTTTGTCGACATGCTCACCGAGGTATTGCTCCAGCGCAACAACGGCGCCCCGGGCTTGGTGGCCGTGGTGGCCGAAGAAGAAACCCTCGACAACGTCACCGAAAATATCAACCTGGCCCGGCGCCTGGACGGCATCGAGGGCATGACCGGAATTTTGGCCGCCCCCCACGAATTCGAACTCCAAAACGACATCTGCTGTCATCGGGGACGCCCGGTATCGCTGGTTTTTATGGATTTTAACAACGATGTTTTTCTGAAACTGCATCGGCGCCACAATCTGACACCGCTCATGCAGGCGATACGCGAAAACCGGGTGCTCAATCCCCGGGGTACCGAACCGATCAATGTCAAAAGCATGTTCGAGGTCATCACCGGTGACGACAGGGACCGCTTCGAGCCGGAAACCGTACAGCGGACACCCTGGACCCGCCGGTTCGTTCCCCGCCGTACCACAGGTCCCCGAGGAGAATCCATCCCTGATCTAATCGAATGGGCCCGCACGAACTGGACCAACCTGGTGTTGAAACCCGAGCGCGGCTATTCCGGAATCGGCGTCAAGGTCGGCGGCGTCAACCTCGACGCCGACCAAGCCATCGCCCAAGCCCTGGAAAAGGGAAACTATATCCTGCAGGAAAAAGTTGCTCTGCCGCTGTGGGCCGAAGAATTGGTGGAAATCGATCACGACGCGCATTGCGTTGTGCGCTCACGACGACAAACCGACTTTCGCTGCCTGGTGGGGCCGGACCGAATCTTCGGTTTTCTGTGCCGCTTCGGAGACGTTCCCACCAATGTGGGCAGCGGCGGCGGGGTTCAGCCCCTGGCCGTGCTGAAATCGGATCTATCCGTTAAAGATGCCGTCGACCGCATCAATGACGTTCTCATGGACATCGGCTACGCCGACCTGGCAGAGGTCGAGGCCTTGCAGCAATCGCTGGCCTTGGAGCAGAAGTTCACCTATCTGTTGGGGCCCATCAAAATCGCCCTGCGGCCGCGTATCGTAACCACGGAACAAATTGAGGACCTCAAACGCTACGGCACCGCCATGTGGACTGACAGCCGGCGGCTCGAGGACATGTGGCTGGCCGGCAAACTGGACGACTACATCGATATCGAACCCGAAGAACTGGCCATTGCCCGCCTTCAGCCCTGGAAAGGCAGCCCCGCCATATTTGCGGCCGACGGCCTGTTCAGCTTCGGGGCACATCCGGAGCCGCTATGACGATTGCCGTAAAAAGCGACTGGTGGAAAACGCTCTTTGACGAAATCTACCTCGTCACCGATGCCCGCACGGTGCGTGACGACGTCTTGACCCGTAAGGAAATCGACGCTATCTGCCGGCTGATCCCCATCGTCCCGGGAGACCGGATCCTTGACCTGTGCGGTGGGCAGGGCCGCCATGCCATCGAATTGCAGCGGCGTGGCTGCGGACCATGCACCGTGCTGGATTACGCGCTAATTCTCCTGTCGGAGGGGCGAAAAGCGGCCGAAGGGCAAAACCTGCCCGTCACCTTTGTCCAGGGGGATGCCCGCGAAACGCCATTGGCCGCCTCCGCTTTCGACGTGGTTATGGTTCTGGGAAATTCCCTAGGCTACAGTGCTGAAAAGGATGCTGATTTACGCATCCTGCAAGAATGCCGGCGGCTGCTGAAGCGCGACGGCCGCCTGCTGCTCGACGTCACGGATGGCGGCGCGGTGCGCCAAAAACTGGCCCCCAACGCCTGGCATGAGATCGGAGACGATGTGGTGGTCTGCCGCCAGCGCGAAATCCGACAGGAACGGGTCTGTGCCCGCGAATTGGTCATGAGTAAAACCCGGGGCATCATTCGTGACCGGACTTACGGCATTCGTCTCTACGAGCCCCGCGGCCTGGGGGAGCTGGTCGCGCGGGCGGGCTTTGTTGATATACGTATCAATGCTGACCAGGGGCCCCAGCACCGGGGGGAAGACCGGGGGTGCATGAACCACCGCCTGGTGGTCGTGGCCCGCAAACCTTGACGGCGTTCCCAAAGACCAAGATCGACCTTGTGCGGCGTCGCATGTCAACGGGACCTACCTTGGCAAGCCGCATTCCTTGGAATGGGTCGGGCGCGCCGGGCCCACTTTACGGCGCCGACCAAGACCGGAATGATGGCCAAACGGTTCAACCTTGACGGTCGCCATCCACAGCTCGTCCCCATTCCATAGCCAAGATTCCGCTACGATCGCCCCGCGGTGCCCAATTTTTCTTTGCCATGCCGACCCATTCAAAGCTTGGCAATTACCACCGGTGTGGTATAGAAGCGGTCTGCTGGAAATGGATGGATCGCATCCCGATCCGGGATGAGACGATGGGGATGATCATGCGGGCAAGCCGCTTCATAATCGGGGATTGCTGCGTTGCGCGGCGCCTGATGAAGGATGACACCGCGGGCCCCGGAATCGGATCGCAACGCTCGGGGCCGGTATCCAGCGGCCCGGCGTGCCGCCGCGCGGCCATAGCATCTGTTTGCGACGGCTGAGGATTTGTAATGGTTTGCGATGACCGGTAGGAGTTTTCCCGTGCTGTCCTATTTAAAAAAATACTGGTTTTTCGTCGGCATCGCCGCCGTGGTCACCATCGCTTTCGTTTTTCCGGCCGTGGGGGCCTTCGTCAAGACACACAACCTCCTGACGGTGGCCATCTTTCTGGGTTTTCTCATCACGGGGCTGACCCTGGAGACCGCCAGCATCGGTGCGCAGTTCAAGAATGTGTCCGTCTTGTCGGCCGCGCTGATTTCGTCTCTGCTGCTTTTCCCGGCCATCGCCTATTTCCTGGCAAGGATCACCTTTCAGGCACCGCCGGACTGGGCCATCGGAGCCCTGATCATCGGGGTCGCACCGGTGACGATCGCGTCCGGAACCGTCATGACGGCCATCGCCCTGGGCAACATCCCCCTGAGCCTATTCATCTGTGTGCTCACCAACCTGGCCTCCATCTTCACCATTCCTTTCCTGCTGAACCTGTTTCTGCAATTCAGCGATACCCCCATCAGCCTGCCGGTGATGCAAATGCTCACCGGATTGACGCTCAAGGTGCTGGTCCCCACCGCCATCGGGCAGGTGTTGCGCCCGTTGCTGAAAAATGCCATCGCACCGTACAAGAAAGCGTTTTCCATTTTCAATCAACTGATTGTGCTCATGATCGTCCTCAATGCCGTATCCAGTTCAACGGCCCGCATCATCCAGGCCGGCACGGCCATCGCCGCCGTCTTCGTGTTTATGATCGTCCTGCATGTCCTGATCCTCATGATGAATTACGCTTTATCCCGCCTGATTCGTCTGGATCGGGCCTCCCGGTCGGCCTTTACCATTCACACCTCCCAGAAAACCCTGACCGTCTCCTATATTGTCTGGTCGGGGCATTTTGCGGGGCTCTACCCCATGGCTTTGATCCCGGCCATTGCTTACCATATCACCCAGAGCATCCTGGACACGCTGGTGGCCCAGCGTTTCAGGGAACACACGGAGCGCCTTCACCAATCCACCGCCGCCGCTGGGGCCTCCACCGATTCGAGCTGACCCAAAGGATCAACAGCCCGTGGAAAGGGTTTTGGGGAACGTTTGCGCTAAAAGGAGATTTGACCTGCTATGCAAAGATCATCCATCGGTCTGCCAGAAAACATCGCGGGTCTGCTGTGCTACCTATTGGGATGGGTCAGCGGACTGGTCTTCTACCTCATCGAGAAGCGAAGTGATTTTGTTAAGTACCACGCCACCCAATCCGTGATCGTTTTCGGAACATTGACCCTGGCCAGTATCACCCTGGGGGTCGTACCCTTCATTGGCGCGCTGCTGGCCCCCCTGTTATCCATCCTTACCTTTGCCCTCTGGATTATACTCATGATCAAAGCCTATCAACATACCACCTACAAATTGCCCGTGGCCGGTGATCTGGCCGAAAAATATGCCCGCAAAAATCTGATCTGATTTACTTCGTTGGACACGCCCCGCATATGGGGCCGGGGTAGGGCATGCCTCCGATTGCACACCGGCGGCCACCCCGGAATGACCCCGGATTGTATTGCCGTGTGATTTGTAGTATTATCCTGAGCACGCTGCAAACGAGGCCCCCGCCGCCCAGCAAGGTCATCTCCTGGTGCCGGCAGGGGCTCACCGGTACACCCATTCACTGCAAAGCACGGGTAAAAAATCATGCGAACACGCACGCAAGAAGAGAATCGACCGCCTGTTGGCAATTGGCGGTTCGGCCCGGCGGTTTTACTATTTATGCTTCTGACAGTGGCGCCGTCGGCCGGTGCCGTTGAAAACTGGTTCGAGCGGGGATTGGCCGATATCAGAGCCGGGAATTACCAGGCGGCCGTAGATCATTTCAGCAAGGCCATCGAAGCCGTTCCCGAAGATTTCGAAGCTTATAACAATCGTGGATTTGCCAAGATCTCTATCGGCGACTATGAAGGGGCTATCGAAGACTGCAGCCGTTCCATCACCATCAATCCCGGTTCGGCCAAGGCCTATAACAACCGTGGCCTGGCCCGCCTCTTCATTGGTGAATTCGATCCGGCCATCATGGATTTCAACCAGGCCATCACCATCAACCCCCGCTATGTCGACGCTTACAGCAACCGCTGCCTGGCATGGGCGCGCAAGGAAGACTATCCCCAGGCGATTGCCGACTGCAGCGAGGCCCTGCACCTCAATCCCCGTTCGGCCAAGGCGCTTTATAGCCGAGGCTACGCCCGGGATCGCCAGGGAGATCCCGGAGGGGCCATGCGGGATTATATCCAGGTCCTGAGGGTAAAACCGGACTATGCCGAAGCCTTCAACAGCCTGGCCTGGATCATGGCGACATCGCCCGACGATCGTTTGCGGGATGGACGACGTGCCGTGGCCTATGCGCAAAAGGCCGTCGATATGGCACCGGAAATCAATTTTCTGGATACCCTGGCCGCGGCCTATGCCGAAGCCGGGCGGTTCGACGAGGCGATCGCCACCGAAAACAGGATCATATCCTTGCTGGCCGCGACCCGACAAACCGACGCGATTGCTGTTCATGTCAAACGAATGAGTCGCTACGAGGAGGGACGGCCCTATCGCGAACCGCTCCGGGTACGACCGGTCAGTGCGGTCACGGACCTCCAGGGCGAGTTGGTAACCCTGGACCCGCTGGTTTTCGCGCCCCAGACGGTGCACGCCGCCTACCAGCCTGCGGCCATGGTAGAAGACCTCACCAGCGACGTTTCGGTCACCCGCCCGAAGCCCCGGCAAATGCTTCTGGCCCAGGCGGAAGCGCAACCCCCCGTTACGGTTCCGGAAGCCATAAGCCAGTCCATCCAGACCGCACCCGGCCAACCGGTGGAAATCAATCTCACCGCCCGGCCCGATGACCTCGCGTTGAACTTTGAAATTGAGAGCGTGCCCTACCAGGGCACTTTGCAGGGCACCCTGCCGCACCTGATGTACTCACCCCGCCCCGGTTTTGAGGGTCTGGATCGGTTCACCTTCCGGGTGCACAATGCCGCCGGCCCTTCCAATCTGGCCACCATCACCATCGTGGTGGGCACGCCGCCAGCGGTCCCGTCCGGTGAGGAGGCCGCAGCCGCCTTGCCGGAACCACTCGAGGAGACCATCACGCCCATGGAATCGCCATCCGGGGCCGCCGTCGAGGCCCCTCCGAGCGATGCGGCCGCACGCCCCATCCCGCCCTCCACCGAAACGTCCACGACGACCGCCCCCGGATCGGACGCCGAGGAACCCGAAATCCCGGCTGCGGAGGTCGATGATGCGCCTCCGCCCCCCGCCGCAGATCCCGCCCCTTCGCCGTCCCTACCTCCGGCGCAGGCGCCCCTGGCAACGGCTCCAACACCCGTTCCCGCACTGCCGTCCGACAGCCGCTATACGATCCAGGTGCGTTCCGTAAATGATGCTGCCGATGCCGCCGGTATCGTCGCAAAACTGCGCGCCGAGGGCATGGCGGCCTTCAGCCATGCAGTGGACATCCCGGAAAAAGGACAATGGCACCGCGTTTTCATCAATGGATACCCCTCCCTGGAAACTGCACAGGAAGCCCTGGGACAACTCGACCCGAACCGCTTCAAAGACGCCTTTATCCGACGGATGCCGCGCGATAGCGCACCCCCGCCAATTTTGCCCCAGGCGGCGCTACCGGCATCCGAACCTGTCGAAGAACCGGCCGTTGAACCGGCGGCCACATCTGAAATCGAATCCCCTTCGGACGCCGTCCCGGATGACCAAGCCATCGCCGTATCGGGCCGCTATCCCTATTCCTACCAGGTCAAGTCTTACAAAGCCAAGGAGGAAGCCTTTCAGTTGGGCGTGGAATTGACCACCCAGGGGCACAGGGCCTTTATCGGCCGGGGCACGATGGGAACGACCGGCGTCTGGTACCGTGTTTTCATTGGGTGCTACCAGTCGCCCGAAGAGGCTGAGCAAAGCCGCAGCGAAATTGCCCGCGAGGGTTTTCCGGAAGCCTTCCTTACCCCCATCGGCTTTACGATTGCCGTGGCGCCGGATGACAGCGATCCGGCCGGCGATATGCTGGAGAGCCGTCTGATGGCATCCGGCTTTCTTCCCTATCGGTTGCCGGGAAGCAATGAAACGGTGCCACCGCTTATCCTGGTGGGCGGTTTCCGCCATGCGGATGATGCCGCCCAGGTTATGGCGGCGCTGGAACAGTCCGGTTTCAAGGGCCGACTCCGACCGCGTTGATGGCGCTGCCGGACAATTAAGCGATTGGGATCTGCGTTCAACAAGGAATTGCTCACCCTTAACACCTCGTCATCTGAACACCACCCCTCCAGACTGCCCTCAAGCCACGATATAGGGACGTGTCGGCAAATCCACCTTTGTTAATGTAGAGTGGCAGGTAATCACAGATTTTGGCAGGTTCGATTCTGTTGGGATGATCTCAGAGACTGTCGAAAAAGTTCCAATCTTTTAGGATTTTTTTTCACCCGGGTTTTCGATTTTCATTTCTTTACAACCAAGTCGTTTAGACCGCAATATCCCGCGTGTTTTATCCAATTATTTGATTTAATTATAAGTAGTTATGTGTTATATAGCAGGCAGTTTTAGCCTTCCAAGTCCATCACCTGCCCGGAGACCAAATGGCCAAATATAAACACTACGATTATAAGCAAAGCCTGATGATCCCGGTCTCATTAGAAGAGCAGCTAATACCGGGGACGCTGGAGTTTGCCATCCATACGCTGGTGGAAAAGCGCATGGAT
>JASFFM010000203.1:0-7773 GCA_050124295.1 Desulfobacterales bacterium
GTCGTCACGCATTGACCCTGGAAATCGATATCCGTGAACTGTGGGAGGTCCTCAACACCGAGCAGGAGTGGATCGATCTGGGGACCATGACGGCCTTTTGTTTTCCGGAAACGCCCACCAGCGACCATGAATCGGCCGTGATCCGGGCTTTTTTCGAAAACCGGCGCTACTTCAAATTCAAGAACGAGGGTTTTTTCCCCCACTCCGAACGCCATGTCGAGCAGCTGATGGCCCGCGAAAAAGAGGAGCATCGTCGACGGCAGCTTATCCAGGACGGCAGTGAATGGTTGCGCCGATCCCTTGCCGACCCCGCGACAATGAGGGCTGCCAGCAATGGCAATAATGCCAAGGAATTTGCCGCGATTCTCAAATCCTATTGCATTTTTGGCAAAGACAGCCCGACGTACGCTGTTGGGCGCGCTATCGCGGCGGCCATCGGGGTCGATCGGCCGGAGGATTTGTTCTCCCATTTGGTGCAGCTGGGCATCATGAAAGTGGACGAGAACATCGCGCTGATCCGTGAAGGTGTTCCCGAGGCCTTTCCGCCCCCCGTGCTGCAGGCGGCGGCGCGTATTGCCGAACAGGCTCGCCTGTTTGATCCGGGGGGGCCGCGGCGCGACTTGACGGATCTGCCCCTGATGACCATTGATGGCCAATCCACCCTGGATTACGACGACGCCCTCAGTATCGAAGATTTAGGGGACGGCTACCTGATCGGGGTGCACATCGTGGATGTGGCGCACTATGTTCCAAAGGGCAGCCGCATCGATCAGGAGGCGCTGTCTCGGGGAAGCTCGATCTATATGCCGGACCACCGTATCCCCATGCTGCCGCCGATTTTAGCCGAGGGCGTTTGCAGTCTCAAGGCCGGGGAAACACGGCCGGCCATTTCAACCTTCATCAAAGTCAGTCCCTTCGGGGCTATCCAATCGTATGATATCTGTGCCAGCATCATCCGGGTCCAGCATCAGCGCACGTATTACGATGTCAACCTGGCCGCTGATGACGATCCCAAGATTGTCAATCTGCGCCATATCGCTGAAAAGTTTCGCGAGCTACGGCTGGATCAAGGGGCGGTGCAAATCACCTTGCCGGATGTTAATGTTTGGATCGATGAGAACGGGGAGGTTAATCTCAGCCGGTTGAATCGCGAAAGCCCGGCCCGCATGCTGGTTTCCGAGCTGATGATCATGGCCAACTGGATGATGGCCCATTTCCTTCGGGACAACGACATGCCGGCCATTTTCCGCGCCCAGCCGGAACCCAAGGAGCGCCTCTACAAACGCAACGGTGGTTCCCTTTTCCAGCATTGGATGCAGCGGCGTCGATTGAACCGGTTCGTCCTGGGTACGGCGGCCGAGCGGCATTCCGGACTGGGGCTGGACGCCTACCTGACGGCCACAAGCCCGATCCGGAAGTATTTCGACCTTATTTCCCAGCGCCAGATCCGCGCCGCCCTGGGATTGGAAGCGCCATATGCGGCGGAAGAGATCGCTGGCCTCATGCAACAACTCGAGCAGCCCATGGCGGCGGTCTCCCGGGTGCAGCAGCAACGCCACCACTACTGGATGCTGCGATATCTGGAGCGTCGGGTGGGGGAAACGACCGAAGCCATCGTTTTACAGCGACGGCGAAACAGCTACCAGGTGTTGCTAACGGATTATATGCTGGAGAGTGATCTGCCGAACACTGTCGGCCGGACACTGAAACCCGAAGAGGTCATCGAAGTGACGATTCAGAATGTCAACGCCCGCAAGGGTGTTCTGTCGGTCTTTACGACCTGAGCGACCGTTCGTTGCCGGCGGGCGTCCCCCATGCCCCGTCGGTGATGCAAAGCCCTTTCTAGCCTATACGTTCCCGTCTGGCGGCATGGCAGCGCTTCTCGACATAGGATGCGGTTGCTTTGTCGAAGACCGCTTCATGCTCATGGATCAGACGCGGTCCGCCTTCCCAGGCGCCACAGGCTTCCACGACCGGATCGCCCAGGTTGAACTTGTGGCCGCAGGCAGGGCAGCCCTCGGCGTTGAATTGATTAAGCAGTGCCAGATCGATGATATATTTGCCCGGCGGGGTTGTTTTCATGGGGTGACCTCACGTAAGGGGTGGTGGCGGATGGCAAAATCCGCTATCAACCTAAAATTAAACACACTTTATGCTTAACATACCGTCTTCGTTATGAAACTAAGCGCGGTCCCCCGGGCTGTCAACCGATTGCCAGAGGGTCCCGGGAGGCTGTTTCAAAAGGCGCTGCGGGCGGCTTGCCGTCGGAGATGTCCGGAATGAAAGGCTATATGTATATTTTTACGGCGGCCGCCCTGTGGGGGTTGATCGGGCCCTTTGCCAAACTGGCCTTTCGGGAGGGCCTGGCCCCTCTGGAGGTGGCCTTCTGGCGTGCCGCGCTGGCGGGGCTGTGTTTCGGCACCCAGGCGGTTTGGCAGCGGCAGACCCGGGTGGTGGCCGCCGACCTGCCGGCGCTGGGGGTGTTCGGTCTGACCGGCGTATTTCTTTTTTATGGATCCTATCAGCTGGCGGTTCAAAGGGGTGGGGCCGCTCTGGCATCGGTTCTGCTCTATACGGCCCCGGCCTGGGTGGCCTTGATGGCCGTTTTCTTCTTTCGGGAAAAAATGAATGGCATCAAGTGGATGGCCCTGGTCGCCACGCTCGCCGGCGTGGCGCTGGTTTCGATCGGCTCCGGCGGTGTGCGGGGGAGCACTGCGGGGCAACTGGCAGGGGCGGTATTCTTCGGTCTGGTGGCCGGTTTCTGCTATTCGCTCTACTATATTTTCGGCAAATACTTTGGCGGGAAATATTCGGCCGCCACCGTATTCCTATACATTTTGCCCTTGGGTGCGGTCTGTCTTCTGCCATGGGTCTCCTTTGCACCCAAATCCGGGCTCGCCTGGCTGGCCCTGGCAAGTATCGCCGTGCTGTGCACCTATGGGGCCTACCATTGCCACTATGCCGCTTTGCGGTATCTCGAAGCGGGACGGGCTGCTATTGCGGCCACCCTGGAGCCGGTGGTGGCGGCCGTGGTGGCCTTTTTCTGGTGGGGGGAATTCTTCTCGCCGGCAGGCTACATCGGCAGCGGGTTGATTATCACGGCAGTGATTCTCACGGTGCGCGATCGTTCGGGAATAGGGGCTCCGGAGAATGGATCGGACGAATGATAAAAAGATATTCTGCCACGGGAGACCGCCTTCCTGCGGGTGCATCCACGGCGGCGAGGCCTACCGGGTTGCCGCGGCGGGCGCTCTACAGCCTGATGGCCCTGCATGTGGGATGTGCTTCGGCGAGCTATATTTTCGGCCAGGCGGCGGCGGTCGCCTTTGCCGACCCCGAGGTGCTGACCCTGCTGCGGGCGGCCGGGGCGGCCGTCGTTTTCGTGCTGCTGACCGGCACGGCGATTCCCAAACCCCGCTTCGGCGCAGCGGACTGGATCCGGCTATGCGGGTTCGGATTTTTGCTGGTACCCATCAACCAGTATTGTTTTATCCGGGGCCTGCAGTACACGGTTCCCAGTCACCCGGCCCTGTTGTATGCCCTGACACCGCTGGGGGTTCTCTTCCTGGACAGCCTGCTGCAAAAAAGCATGCCGACTGCGACCAAGATCATCGGTGTGGGCCTGGCCTTGTGCGGTGTCGTTTTGATTCTGCGGCCCTGGGAGGGCGGCCCTGAGGTTCGCCGCCTGCGGACGGGTGATTTTTGGATTCTGGGGGCCGTGCTGAGTTGGATCATCTATACGGTGGCCGTGCGCCAGTCCTGCCGGCAACATGACCCGCGCACCATTACGGCCTGGAGTCTGATCATCGGCGCGCTGATGATGGTTCCCCTCGCCGTCGCCGATCTGGCCGGCATGTCCTTTGCCGAGCTGCCGGCCAAAGCCTGGTTTTCGCTGGCCTGGCTGGCCGTGGTTACCAGCGTGATCATGATGCTGCTCTGGAATGTCCTGCTGCATGACTTACGATCGGTCGAAGTGGCGGTCTGCACCAATGCCCAGCCGCCGACCACGGCCCTGCTGACCGGCCTTCTGGTCGGCATGGGCTGGCTGGACCGCCAACAGGATCTGGGGCTGCTGTTCTTCTCGGGGATGCTGCTGGTGCTCGGCGGGGTCATACTCGTCCAGTTCCGCCGGGCCTGAGGCGGCGATGCCAAACGCTGCATATCGGCGTTGTGCGGCGATCTTCGTCGTTGCCGCCTAGCTGGTGTACGCCGCACTGCTCAGACCTTGCGCGCCTCGATCTGGAACGTTTTTCAAAGCCGCCTTATTTCAGGGTCGCGTCCAGGAATTCCGTGAAGCGTTGCCAGGATTTCCGGTCGGCATCTTCGCGGTAGCGCTCAGCGCCGAAGACGGTAAAGGCGTGCGGGGCGCCGCCGTAGGTGATCATCTCGTGGGCAATGCCGTTTTGCTCGAACGCATTGGCAAGGGCCGCGAATTGATCCATGGTGATGGCCGTATCGGCCGTGCCGTGCAGGATCAGATATTGGCCTTTGGCGTGGGCATAGTCCTGGCCTTCGGGCGTCTTGAGTCCGCCGTGGAAGGTCACGAAACCTTTCATATCCGCCCCGGAGCGGGCGAACTCCAGTGCGGCCGCCCCCCCGAAACAATACCCCATGACCACCGTGTTGCCGGTGTCGGCGCCCCTGGCCTTGGCCGTATCCAGCGCCCCCTGGATCAGGGCGCGCATCTTCGGGCGGTCTTGGTAGAGCTCACCGGTGTGCTGGCGCTTGTCCTTGACCTCCGTGGGGCGCACGCCGGCCCCGAAAAGATCGGCGGCGAAGACCGCGTAGCCTCTGGCGGCCAGCATCTCGGCGCGCTTGACCTCATAGTCGGTCAGCCCGTCCCAGTCGTGGAGCAGGAGCACGAGGGGGGCCTTGGCGGCAGGAGCGACGAAATAACCTTCATAGGATTGTCCGTTAACTTCGTAGGGAACAGGCATTCCAGCGGCGCTGGCGGTGGATGCCAGGATTAGAACCAGCAAAATGATCTGCAAATATCTCATGGGCGTTCTCCTCAGTTGATGCATCGTTGACGATTGGTCATGGAAGCAAAGACGTACGGAATGCTTCCCTGAAGCCGACAGGTATACCGATGAGACTGACGGTAACCTCTATCCCACCTAAGTGATATAAAAATGCCGCTCTGTCCGATGCGGTCGCGAGCCCATCTTCCATCATTCTTGGAAATGGGCACGCGGGGTGATTGCCGGCCGCGTTCCTCATCGGGTTAGCCTTTCAGCTTGGCCGCGATTTGGGCCACATGCCGCCCCTGAAATCGTGCCCCTTCCAACTCGTTGTCGCTGGGCATGCGTTCACCGGAGCCGCCGGCAATGGTTGAAGCCCCATAGGGCGAGCCGCCCGTGACCTCATCGATGCGCATCTGGCCCTGGAAGGCGTAGGGCAGGCCCACGATCACAAAGCCGTGGTGCAGAAGCGAGATGTGAAACGACAGGAGGGTGGATTCCTGCCCGCCATGCTGGGTGGCGCTGCAGGTAAACACGCTGCCGACCTTGCCCACCAGGGCGCCCTGGGCCCACAACTGCCCGGTGGCGTCCAGGAACTGGCGCATCTGGCCGCACATGTTGCCGAAGCGGGTCGGGGTGCCGAAGATAACGGCATCGGCGGCCGCCAGTTCGTCGACCGTGCAGACGGGGATCTTGGCCATGGTGGCCTGGGCCTCGACCGCGCCCATTTTTTCGAGCACCTCGTGCGAGAGTGTTTCGGGTACCCGTCGCATCACGGCTTCGGCGCCCTTGACTTCTGCAACCCCTTCGGCGATGGCTTGGGCCATGTGGTGAACGTGTCCGTACAGCGAATAATACACAATGAGTACTTTCATGATGGTTTTCTCCTTATGGATGTGGTTGGTTAGGCGCTCATCAGGGCCGCGCGGTCATCGGCCGCGGATTGATCCGATAACCATTCGGCGATAATGTCCATATCGTGGGGCGTGATTTCGTGTCCGGCCTTTATCGTCCGGGAGGTTACGGCAGCCCCCGCTTTTTCGAGCATGGCGATCAAGGCATCGGTGCTTTGTGCGGGGATGATCGTGTCGTCGGCCCCTTTGAGAATCAGGATCGCTTTGCCCTGCAGGTCGGGCAGCGACGGTTTCCGCAAGGGCCGCATGGGGCGTATGAGTACAGCCGAAGCAAACACTTCGGGGCGAACCAGCAGGATGGCGGCCGCCATATTGGCGCCATTGGAGTATCCGAGCGCGGTCATGGGCTTCGGATGGCGCCCCTGGCGGAAGGCCGCGGCGCGCAGAAAATGGGCCAGTGCATGGGCCCGCGGCACTAAATCTTCTTCGTCAAAGACATTGTTGGCCAGGCGCCTGAAAAAGCGCGCCTTGCCGTTTTCGAGAACGTTCCCCCGCGGGCTGATGACATCCGCAGAGGGCGCCACATCTCTGGCCAGATCGACAAGATCGTGCTCACTGCCGCCGGTCCCGTGCAGGGTCACGATCGTTCGGTCGTCACCGGCCGGTTGGGCCGCTTTCCTGGTCACGTATTGAAAGGGCGCCAGCGACAGGGGGGGCAGCCGTTGCCCAATGTCGGCGCGCATGGATTCATAGCGATGCGGAAGTTTCAGGACCGCGCCCAGTGTTTCAGGGGATTCATCGATCGCAAACCCCGGTGTGTCGGTGGCGATTTCAAAGAGAACGCCCCCCGGGGAAGAAAAATAGATCGAACGAAAATAATGGCGGTCGCGCACGTCCGTGACGGCCAAACCGTTTTGCCGCAAGCGGGACTGCCATTCGGACAATGTCTGCGCGGACGCCGTACGCCAGGCGATATGATGCACGGTGCCGCCGCCCGGTCGGCCGGCGGGCGTCCGGTCGTCGACCACCAGGTCCAGATAGTGGCCCGGGGAGACAGGATCCGTCATCATGAAGCGGTAGCGATTGCCGGCCTGATTCTGCAGGCGCATCCCCAACCGCTTCACCAACAGGGTTGTCATATCGTCGCCTGCATGCAAGCTGGCGGTGGCCGAGTGAAATCCGAGGATGGCATGTTCCGGCGGGATCGGGCTTTGGTCCCAGGCCCTCCCGGGTGAGGCTTCGGCGCTGCCGATCAGCTCCAGGGGCAGGCCGTGGGGGTCCGCAAAACAGATCGTCGGATCTCCAAATCGTTCTCCTGTCTGGATCGACTGCCCGGTGGCGCCGATGCGCTGGGCCCAGAAAGCCATCGATGATTGCGGTACGGCAAAGGCGATGGCCGTGACCATCCCGGCCCCGGGCTTGCCCGGGGGCATTTTCTCCCAGGGGAAGAAGGTCAGGATGGTTCCCGGCGTCCCCTGGGCATCCCCGTAATAAAGGTGATAGGTATCCGGATCGTCGAAGTTGACCGTTTGCTTGACCAGACGCAGCCCGAGGATGTTCTCGTAGAAGGCGCGGTTTTCGGCTGCTGACGATGCGACGGCGGTAATATGGTGAATGCCGGATATAGCGTTTTCGGTATGCATGGCACACCCCTTGGTTGACGTGTTATGGGTAACAGACGGCATGCGCCCATGATCAGCCCCGGTTGCGCACGGCGTCGCCAAAGCGCCCAAGATTCTTGGTGGTGCACCCAAGCGCCGGCGGACGACCGATGGCGGCAAGTTTGGCCGCGGTCCTTGCGGACGGCGGTGACCGTCCGTCTGAAGACCCTCCCGGGTGCGCTGGAGATAGATTAACCTAGGGCATTATGTCTTGATGTCAAGATATATATTGTCTGATGGCGGAAACCGATCGAGGTGCGGAACGAAAACCGGCTTTATGGATGGTCGCTCTTGGAC
>JASFFM010000204.1:0-7731 GCA_050124295.1 Desulfobacterales bacterium
CAAACAGTTGGGCCCGGCCGCCCTGCCAGAGCAGGTCCCGCTGGTGGCTGAACACTATGGTGGTCCCCATGGGGAGGAAAGACCGCCTGGGCGCCGGAAGGTGAGCACTCTGGGCGAAGCAGATGCCCCGGGCCACGCCCCCGGCGCAAGACCTGAGGCGGCGCATCTCAGGGGCTTCGCGAAAGATCAGGCGATCGTTGATGCAGGATCCTTTCACGGCGCGTGGTCCTTGACGGCGGCCGCCATCAGGCCTCCCTTTCGCTTTGATCAATCCGATACATAGCGAGGGTAGGTCCTTTTGGCATTATCGGCAAGGGTGGGGTCGATCGTCACGGTCAGGATAGGCGTTTCCCGGGTGGTCAGGCCGAGGACATCGCCGGCCTCCGGTTCGATGACCCAGCCGCTGCCGCCGAAAGCCATTGTATTGCCGAGGGGGCCGTTGAAATTCGATGACAGGCAGAAGGCCCCGGAAACCACGGCGGCGGTGCGGCCGCCGGCAATCCATTTATCAACCGAAGCGAGTGGGGTGGCGCGCGGACATACCAGAATGTGGATACCCTGGGCCGCGTAAGCCCGAGCCCGGGCGCCAAACCAGAGTTCCGTGCAGATGAGAAAGCCGATCCTGATCCCGTTCACTTCGATGAATTCAAACCGTCCATCGCCCCGCTGGTACCAGGTGGCCTCCCAGAAGCCTTCCTCATCCGGTAAATAGTACTTGGCATGCGCGTTGCGGGCCCCGGAGGCTTTTTCCCAGACAAATCCCCGGTTGTACCGTCGATGACCGTCGATAACCGGCCGTGAACCGATGACGACCGGGGTGGCGAATTCTGACAGGCGCTCGATCCAGCGGTCGTGTGCGGTCACCGCGGCTTGCCAGCCTTCGGGGTCCACCCGGGAGGATCCGGCCAGCCAGCGGTGGAAAGGCATCTCAGGCAAGAGTACCAGATCGCTCTTTTCATTGCGCATGGCCGCGGCTACGGCGGACCACGTCTCGGCCGTATCGGCCCAATCGCCGGGAAGTTCGCAGACGGTCACACGCATCATGAAAATGTTGCTCCGATCATCGTATCGTCCATCGACGAATTAGGGTGTGTTTGGGAATGCCGCAGACCCACCCGGATCGGCTTCATCCAAGTCGAGATGGTTCTGCAAGGCCACCGCGATGGCCTGCTGGACCATGTGGGGCAAAGGTTCGGTGACGATACCGACAATGGTGATGTCTTCCTGGGAGAGGGGCAGAAGAATTTTAGGGGCGGCACTGGTGGTAACCGCCTCCGCTATGCGCGGGGTGACTTCACCGAGCATGGCATTGGCCCAGGTGATGGCGACGGGGCCGAGGATGAGGTCGGCCCGGGAAACAGTACGGACAATGGCATTCTCACCCGATGCACCTCGGTTGGCGCCGGCCTTCATCATCTGGGCCGTGGCAATGGCATTGGTTCCTAAAGCCAGGGTCTCCAGTCGGTCCGGGTTTCGCGTGCGAAGGTATTTGATCAGGGTTGCGCCGATGCCGCCGCCCTGGCCGTCGATGATACAGATTTGCTTTCGTGCGGGCACTTGCCCTCCTTGGGTCCGGACCTGGTGTCTTGATCAGGGCTTTGGCCTGGTCTTGGCGCCAACCTAACGGCGCAGCAGCATGGGGCCCAAGGGACGCCCACCGAAAAGGTGCATGTGGAGGTGGAAGACCTCCTGACCGCCGTGTTTGTTACAGTTGACCAGCAGGCGATAGCCGTCCTTGGCCACGCCTTCCTGCGCCGCAATCTGGCGGGCCACGGTAAACAGTTTGCCGATCAGCTTCTCGTCTTCTTCCTGGATATCGTTGACGGTGGGGATTTCCTTGTTGGGTACGATCAGGATGTGCACCGGGGCCTGGGGTTGGATGTCGCGAAAGGCGGTGACGTATTCATCCTGATAAACCATATCCGACGGAATTTCCTTGTTGATGATCTTGCTGAAAATCGTCGCCATTGCGAACTCCTTTTGGTGGATGGTGGCAGCGTGTGCTCAAGGTACGTTCTTCCGTATCAAAAACCACCCCATTTTCCAAGCCCGTCAGCCACCCGCCGCAATGCGGGCAGAGGCAGGCTGAAAGGGGTAGGGGAGGTGGCTCCTTGAAGACGGGTTGGCTTCAGGCACAGGGATGGTTATCGTTCAATTGTTTGACGGCTGACCAAAGATGTCCTGCACTTTAACCCCGGGGTTCCAGAACCCCACATCACTAGGAGGCAAATGATGAGCGTTTTTAAATCGGTACTGATCGGCCTATGCCTTGCATGGGTGGCCATCCCGAGCGGCCTAGACGCCCATTGCGAAGTTCCCTGCGGCATTTACGGTGATGAAGATCGCACCGTGACCATTGCCGAGCATATCCAGACCATCGAAAAGGCCATGAACGAGATTACCCGGCTGGGTCAGGCACAACCCCGCAATGACAATCAAATCGTGCGCTGGGTGATGACCAAGGAGGCGCATGCCGAAGAAATTCAGCATATCGTGAGCCAGTATTTCCTGACCCAGCGGGTTAAACCCGGTCAGGAGAAAACCGCCGCCATGCTCGACGTGCTGCATCGCATGCTGGTGGTGGCCATGAAATGCAAACAGACCACCGACCTCCAGCAGACAGCGGAGCTGCGTCGCCTACTGGAAGCCTTTGAAAAGCTCTATTTTGGTGAAGCCCACACCAACTAATGGTCAAAAGAAGCCGGCGCTTGATCGTAAAGCCCATCTTTTCCACGAACAACGACCGCGCATGGGCCTACCTGGAGAGGCTGGCCCCGTGCCTGAAACGTTCAAAGACAGCATGACAAGGCCGTAGAAGACGCTAGGCTATAGCTCAAGCGATCATCAATTCTCTGGGCTGGCGGGTGCCTCGAGGGCGCCCATCCCGGTGCGGCATTCTGGGCATGTTGTTTTTGAGAACCTGCCATGCTTGCTGTCGCACTCAAGGCAACGCTTGCGCTTCGTCCCCCGATCGTCTCAGTCGAGATCCGGGAAACGGTTGATCCGATCGATGCGGGCCACTTCTCGTGCGTAGCGGCCTCGCCATCCGACCTTTTTCAACTGGCGCGCCACGACGACCTTCATCAGGGGCCGGAAAAAGTAGAGCCAGATGGAGGTCCATAGCCTGCCCTGCTCCCGGATGCGATCCGAGGGATCCCACCATCCCATGACCTTCAGCCGGTGATACCAGTAAAGATAGTGTAGCTGATCGTCGCTCAAATGGTGGGTCCGCACATTGGCCCACATACCGTTGTAGCGCGTGTAGTCGTGGCGGTTGGTGACCAGTCCGGCCGCCATGAGTTCTTTGCGAATGCCGGTTTTAGGGTAGGGCGTCAAAATTTGACAGTAGGCCGTATCGGCACCGGAGGATTTCAGGAATTGATAGTTGGCGATGATTTCGGCTTCGCCGTCATCCGGAAACCCGAAAATCATACCGCCCACCACCATGATGCCGTATCGATGACAGAGGGCGATGGCTTTCCGGGAATGGTCCAGGATGTTGCCTTTGTGGGCGGTTCGCAGGTTTTTGGGGGTTGCATTTTCAATGCCCAAAAAAATGGATTTGAATCCGGCCCGGGCCATCATGCGGACCATGGGTTCGTTGCGTGCCATGGTGACGCAATCGGCCTGGACGACGAAGTTGAGCCTGCGATAGCCACGGGCCATGATGGCTTCGCACATGGTCATGACGCGATCGGGATCCAGAACCATGTTGTCATCGGAAACAAAAATCCAGCGCACTTTGCGCCGATAATAGATGTCGTCGATGTCGGCCAGAATGCGATCGATCGGAAAGGGGCGAAAGGCCCGGCCGTACATGTGCCGGATGCTGCAGAAGTTGCAGCTTCGGGTACACCCCCGCGAGGTCTCCATGACCTCGCAATGGTGGTTCATAAGGTGGTAGCCCCAGGTCAGGCGGCGCTTGTCCCGGATGGGCAGCGCCAGGCGGGACAAATCGATCAGTTCTCCCTGGGGATTATGGATGAAGGTACCATTTTTTTTATAAGATAGGGATTTGATCTGCGCCAGGGGACCGCGCTGGGCCAGTCCGGCGACCAGAGCCCGAAAGGCGCTTTCGCCTTCCCCGCGTATAATAAAATCGATCCAGGCGGCTTCCGGTGAATCTCCGATCTCCTGATACATGAGGGTGGCGTGATAGCCGCCAAGGACGATTTTGGCCTCCGGCAGCAGGTTGCGAATGAGCCGCATGATTTTGGTACAGGTGGCGTATTGCCAGGTCATGGAAGACAGGCCGACGATCTGGGGTCTTATTTTCAGCAAGGTCCGGGTCAGATAGCGGCGCAGGTTGCGGCGCTTGCGTATCAGATCGATCAGGTAGACGTCATGTGCATCACCAAGGTTGGCGCCGATGCTTGCGATGCCGAGGTTGGGCATGTGGAAGGCCGATTCGTGCATGATCACCGGCGCCACATCCGGCATGGAAAGCAAGACGATTTTCATATTTCCTCCTCGGGATGAACGCCCCTGCGGCGCGCTTGCGGTGGCCCGATGGCGGGCGCGTTAGGGCGGACCTGCGCCGGGAATGGGTGCCTTTGGATTCTAGGGGCATTCCGGGGCAGGATGACAATGCATCGTGCCGCAGGGCGGTTTGGGCCACGTGCCGGCTCGTTTGGGAACCTTCTATACCATATTCACATGGAAACAGAAGGCCCAATTTGGCCCTGCGGATCAATCGGCTCTCCAGGGCAAGTCCAGGGCCTCAAAACGGCGATTCCCGGTGCCCATGACCGTCCGCTCAGCATCCGAATAGATTTGACATAACCTATCGGTTTTGTAATGTAATGCTCTCTACTGGATATTCTTCCCGCCCAACTCCGATCGGCCCCGGGGTCATCGGGTCTGGACCATGGTCATGAAATGCAAGCGATGTGATTGGGTCAACGACACCGATGCGTCTTACTGCAATGTCTGCGGGACGGTCTTGCAACGTTCGCGCTGTGGTTGCGGCCAGGAAAATCGACCGGGGAGCCGGTTCTGCAAATCCTGCGGCCGTCATTTGCATGCCGAACAGAGTGCCGGAGACCGGCCGCCGTCTGCGGGTTCGATGATTCCCGGTACCGCCCTTCAAACGCATCTCACCCGCACGGGAGATCTCCTGGGAGGGGAGCGTCGACACGTGACGGTCTTATTTACCGACCTGTGCGGCTATACCGCCCTGTCCGAGCGCCTGGATCCGGAAGAGGTCAAGGAAATCATCGCGCTTGTTTTCAATGCGGTCGCCGAGATCGTCAACCGCTACGAAGGTTTTATCGAAAAATTCATCGGGGATGCCATCATGGCGGTTTTCGGTGCCCTGCGCGCCCATGAGGACGACCCCATCCGGGCCGTCCGGGCGGCCCGTGAAATCCACCAATGGGTCGCCCAACGAAGTGCCCGCGAACAGGAGCGCATCGGGACCCCGCTGGCCATGCACACGGGCATTAATACCGGATTGGTCATTCTGGGGCATCTCAATGCAGACCACGGCACCCATGGGATCTCGGGCGACACCGTCAATCTGGCGGCCCGCATGAGCGAACTGGGCCGCGAGGGAGACATCCTGGTGGGGCAGGATACCTTCTTACAGTGCCAGGGCTGGTTTCGTTTTGAAACCTTGGCGCCCGTGCAGGTCAAAGGCAAGGTCGAGCCGCTCCCGATCTATCGCGTGCTCAGCTCGCGGGAGCAGCCCCGCAAGGTTCACCGGATTTTCGGACGCCGGGGCGCCATGATCGGTCGCCAGGCGGAAATGGACCTTCTGACAGAGACCATTGCCCGGGTCGGCGATGGGCAGGGTGCCGTGGTGTGCATTTCCGGTGCCGCCGGCACAGGCAAAAGCCGGCTTCTGGAAGAGTTCCGCCAATCCCTCGGACAGACACCTGTTGGCTGGCATGAAGGACACGCCTATCCATACGCCAGCAACATCCCCTATGCCCCGGTCATTGATATGCTGAACCTGGCCTGTCATATCCAGGAAGGCGATTCTCCCGGGGTGGTCCGCAAAAAAATCGAATACAATCTCGCCGGACTGTTGGATTCAAGAAAGGAACAACTCCCTTACATCGGCAATCTGTTGGGGCTGCATTACCCCCAATTGGTGGGCATTAGCCCCGAATACTGGCGTTCCTGCCTTAAAAAAGCGATTGAAGCGTTGCTCAGGGGAATCTCCCGGCTCGGTCCAGTAGTGATCTGTATCGAAGATCTGCACTGGGCCGATCCGTCGTCTGTGGAATTGCTGCGCGCCATGGCCGGAAAAGAAGATTTGCCGCTTATGCTGATCTGTACGTTTCGGAAAACATTCTCGTTGTACGGTGAAAAATCCCCCGATAGCAAACCGCGGCACCTCATCGAGATTAAAATCAACGATCTTTCCCCGGAGCAGACCCAGCAAATGGTCCAATCCATGCTGGGTATTCCCGCGATCCCCCAGCATCTGATTCATTTTGTCCGCGAGAAAATCGAAGGTAATCCGTTTTATCTCGAAGAGATGATCAATGCCCTGATCGAACGTCAAACCCTGCGCAAGCGCGACAGCAACTGGGTGATTCAAGGTCCGGTCGACACCTCGGATATTTCTTCCACCATCCATGGTGTGGTTGCCGGTCGTCTGGCCCATTTACAGTCGGAGGCCAAGCATGTCCTGCAAGAGGCATCGGTCATCGGGCGTGTCTTCGATTTTGCGATCCTGCAGCAGATTTCCTCGGCCGGCGACCGACTCGAAGCTTCTTTGGAAACGCTCCAGCAGTTGGACATGATCCGGAAGAAAGACGATTCGGTGGAAGTCAAGTACTTTTTCAAACATGCGGTCGTGCAGGAAGTGGTTTACAACAGCGTCTTGCTCAAGGATCGCCGCTCGATTCATGAACGTATCGCCGTCGCGATGGAACATCACTATCGATCCCGATTGAACGGTTTCTTCGAAACGTTGGCCTTTCATTATTCGGTCGGACGGTCGGTTTACAAAGCGGTCGATTATCTGATGAAGTCAGGTCAGAAAAGTAAACAGCGTTATGCGCTGGAGGAGGCCCATCAATACTATCAGCGCGCTTACGAACAGCTGCACGACCACCCGGAACGATCGCCCCAACGCGCCGTCCTGTTGGTCAATGTGCTCATCGAATGGTTCTTCGTATTCAATGTGCGGGGAATTTTCAATGAAATGATCGAACTACTCAAGCGGCATGAAGATGAAGCCATGACCCTTAAAAACCCTTTCCTGCAGGGAATGTATTGTTGCTGCATGGGATGGGCCCTGCAGCGCCGAGAATCGCTGGAGGAGTCCCACGATTACCTGATGCGCGCTTTGCAAACGGGTGAGCGCGCGGATAACCGCGAAGTACAAGCCTACGCCTGTGGATGCCTCGTATGGACGTGCACGGATATGGGGCGGTTGGCGCAAGCCATCGGTTTCGGCCGGCGGGCGGAAGCCCTGCTGGCTTATCTGGAAACGGACCAGGAATTGATCCGAATCATTTTGACCGGTATGGGCATTGCGCACTGGTTTTGCGGGGATGGGCTCCAGTGTCAGTCAACCGGCGAAATGCTTTTGGCCCACGGTGAGCAGGGAGCCGATATCCGCAGCACCTCGGATGGTTACCTGGTCTGCGCCATGGGCCGCTTTGCGGCCGGTGATTATGATCAGAGCATCGAATACTGCAATATGGCGATCGCCGCTTCGGCTGAAATGGTGCACGCCTTAAACGCCAAATTTTTGCTTGCCTACACGCATCTTTT
>JASFFM010000205.1:0-7729 GCA_050124295.1 Desulfobacterales bacterium
ACGATGCACTTTGAACGGAAATATCCGCGAGTTTTCATCATCCCGGCTGCCCACCGGCCAGTTGATCCGCACCGGTTTGCTCGGATCGATGGTATCCTTGACGGTCAGCTGCTGCATGGATCCGTTGAACCAGAAGTACTCGGGTTTAACGTTTTTTTGCCACACGAAATCGCCCTTTTTGGTATCATAGACCGGCTTGCCCAGTTCGCCTTTTTCTTGATAGGGCTTGCCGTTCTTCTTTTTACCGGCCGTGGACCAGTCCCACCACATCTTGGTCGGATTCACCCGTGCATATTCAGGGATGTGGCAGCTCTGGCAGGCCACCTTGTCGGTATGGTCGTTGGCCTTGTTGTGGGATTTGTGGGGCGTGCTGCTGTGACAGGATTCACAGGTGATCTTGGATGCCAGATCGTCCTCGATCAGGCTTTTGCGGTGTTTGGATGCCGGCGTCGTGTAGACGCGGCCGGCAATGTGGTGCAGCGTGGTGGAATGACAGCGCACACAGTCGAAGTTCTGACCGTCCACACCCATGTGGACGTCCAGTGTCTTGTTGGGCTTCATGAGTGACGAATCCAGATCGCCGTGTTTGACCCCGTCGCCGCCACCGCCGAAAAAGTGGCAGGATCCACAGTTTTTACGGCCCGGCCGGGCAACGCTCTGGGCCACTTTGTTCCATTCGGGCGGATGATAGGTTTTCTTGTTGCCTTTGAATACCTTTGTTTCCTTGACCGGATTGCCGGCTCCGGCAGGAAATTTCTTGTATGTGCCGGTCTGTTCGTGACAGACCAGACAGTCGACTTTGGTCGGATCGGTGAAATCGAAATTTCTGGCGTCTTTCCAGCCGTAGCCGGCATGGCATGATGTGCAACGAGCCTCGTTGCTCTGGATGTTCACTCAGAAGTTGTTGACGGACAGCCCGCCTTTACCCAGCTTCAGATCATCTTCCGTGGAAGGGTCCATCCAGGTCCAGTGGATGGTCTTGTGAAACTGAGCGGCAGCCTCCGAATGACAAGACAAACAGGCCTTGGTCACTTCGGGACCGGAGTTGAACTCCTGCTGCAAGATCTCATGTTTGGCATGATCGGCCGTGATCCAAATCTGTCGTTCCTTGGTCGCCTGCTGGGCCATGGTCCGCCCGGGGGCCTGATTTTCATCGAGCGCCTCGATTTGGGCATGGGCCGTCGAAGGCCCGATCGACCCAAGAACGACCATCGTTGATAACACCCAACCGGCGATCATCATCGTCATACGTTTCATTCATCCGCTCCCATTGCTTGATGTGATTGTAACCCAACCGGCAGACGGCCCTTTTTACCGGCGTAAAGACCATTTATTACCCCTGAGGATCTAAGCCGCAGAACCAGGATTCTGGAATAGAGAGCAATGATGATGCCAGGAATAGCTTGTGGTCAAGAAATAGCAGCTAGGCGATGACAGCCGCAAGCGAATGTGTTCACCTATCATATGATAACATATTAATGTCAATAACAATTTTATCGCTCTGGCGATGCATTGCAATTCCGGCAACCTCCCGACCATGATCGCGACGGGTAACGCGGCGGTCCCCTTGCCAAACCCATCTGTTAAGCCTATGTTAACACATGTTAAGTTAACATGTTGACAAATCTGGCCCCAAGGGACTTTCATGCAGACGGCCCGGCGGGGTCCGCCGATGACCATTTGGGTGTCGTTGCAACCGGGGATCGCCTTCATTATGGATATTGCCCGTTTCTGGGAAACCATCGTCAACACGCTGCATGACGGCCTGCTGGTCGTCGACGCGCGGGGTACGATTTTAAACGTCAACCCGGCCGCTGAAAAACTGACCGGCTATGCCGCCAAAGAGCTGGTGGGTAAAAACTGTCGGGTGCTGAATTGTTCGGGGTGTGAAATCTTTGGTAAGGGCGAGGGCAAGGATTGGTGTGGACTTTATGTGCATAACCGAATTCGCGCCAAAAAATGCACGATTACCGACAAAAACGGGCGCGCCCTTTTTGTCCTGAAAAACGCCTCCGTTCTGAAAGACGATCACGGCAACGTCGTTGGTGCCATCGAAACCCTCACCGATATCTCCGAACTCGTCCGTCAGCAGCAGGAGATCAACTCGCTGCGGGAAACCTGCCGTCTCGACGATGGTTTTCATGGCATCATCGGTCAGGCACCGCCCATGCAGCGCATGTTCGAGCTCATCGACAATGTCGCCCAGAGCGACGCGCCGGTGTTGATTCACGGCCCCAGTGGAACCGGTAAGGAGCTCGCGGCCCGGGCCGTTCATGATGCCGGACCCCGCAAATCCAAGCCGTTTGTCAAAGTCAATTGTGCCGCTCTGAATGAAAACCTTCTCGAAAGTGAGCTCTTCGGGCACGTCAAGGGCGCTTATACCGGTGCCGACAGGGCCCGCATCGGGCGATTTGAGGCCGCCCACGGCGGCACCATTTTTTTGGACGAAATTGGCGATATTCCCCCCGCTACCCAGGTCAAGCTCCTGCGGGTGCTGGAAGAAAAAGAAATTGAACGCGTAGGGGATCATCATCCCATCGAGGTCGATGTCCGCATCATCTCCGCCACCAATAAAGATTTGGAAAAAAGCGTTGTCGAAAACGGCTTTCGTGAAGACCTCTACTTCCGCATCAATGTTTTTCCGTTGACCATGCCGGCTTTGGCGGAGCGCATGGAAGACATCCCGATGCTGGTCCAGGAGTTCATCCGCCAGAACAACCACCGCAGCAGAAAAGCCATCGAAGGGTTGTCCCCCGAGGCCATGGACGCTTTGCTGCGTTACCCTTGGCCCGGAAACGTCCGTGAGCTGCGCAACACCATTGAGTATGCCTTTGTCTTATGTCCCGGCGGCTGGATCGGGCCGGAGCATTTACCACAACGCATCGCGCGCGGCACCCCCCAAGCACCGCTTACCCCTCCGGTGCAGGAAAGAATGCCCAACCCGCAGCGCGAAGCCTTGCTGGAAGCCCTTCGGCAGGCAGGCGGAAATCAGTCCCAAGCCGCTCGGCAACTGGGCGTCAGCCGTGTCACGATCTGGAAACGGATCAACAAGCATGGTATCGACCTTCGCCGGGACCTTTAGTTTTGAGCACCGTCGCGCCGGAGAGAGCGCCATCGACCCGAGGCCAGGACGCACGGCCCTCGTTTGACAATCGATCGCAAACCCATATACTGCCGGGTAGGCGCTCAACTGGTCGTACCAAACACCATTCCAAACCCGATGGTGATGCCGGCTGCTTTTTGGTGCGCCTTGGGTTTTCCAGGGCGGCACAGGGAGACAAACTGGCCATGTATAGGCCCATTCCGAAAAGGGCGAGGCGATTTGATTTGCAAACGCCTTGCCGCCAAAACGATCTGAGGTTTTTCCCATGACTGCGCGCAAAAGGGGGCCTGAATCCATCGACCAGCAGCCGGACAAGGAAATGCCGGTCATGAAAGATGAGCCCCTCGACAGGAAAATGGTTTGTACGCAGGAGGCGAGGCTGCTTTCCGCCTACCGCGAGGAAATTCCGGCCATCGCCGAAGATATCATTCACATTTGCGATGAAGTAAAATGCTTCACCCACGTCGAATTCGATCCGATTCCTTCCCGTGAGACGGTGGTCGCGATCATCAATCAGTTCAGGGAAATCGTCTTTCCCGGGTATTTTTCCAAGGAAAAATTGGACCCCGTCAATCTTCAATACAGCCTGGGGCAGGCCGTGTCGCATTTTTTCGACCGCCTGTCTGATCAGGTAGCCTTGAGTGTGCGACATGAATGTTTTCGCTTCAACCGACCCTGCGCGCGGCACGCCGCCAAAGGATACGAGGTGGCCCTGGAAGTCCTGCGTGCCATACCAGAACTCCGCAAAACACTGGCGGCTGACGTGCAGGCGGCTTTCGACGGCGATCCGGCGGCCAAAAGTCACGACGAAATCATTTTCAGTTACCCCGGTATGTATGCGCTCACGGTCTATCGCCTGGCCCACCAACTGCATGCCTTGGATGTCCCGCTGCTGCCGCGCATCATGACCGAATACGCCCACAGCCACACCGGTATCGATATCCATCCCGGCGCCCGCATCGGCAAACGGTTTGTAATCGATCACGGCACCGGGGTGGTCATCGGCGAAACGACCGAAATCGGAGACAATGTCCGCATCTACCAAGGCGTAACCCTGGGGGCCCTCTCCCTGCCGCGGGACAAAGTCCAGGGGCTGCGTTATAAAAAACGCCATCCGACCATCGAAGACAATGTGATCATTTACTCCGGAGCCACGATCCTGGGTGGTGAGACCATCATCGGCGCCAACACCACGATTGGCGGGAATGTTTGGCTAACGGAATCGGTACCGGCCAACACACGGGTCATGCTGGAGGCACCCAAACTGGTCTACAAATAGCGCTCGAAATACAGTGCGTCTGTCCATTCCCGCCCCGGGAAAGATGGCCGTATCTTTCGTTCAGGAGAACTCCGGCAATGTCCAGATGAATCAGGAGGAATCATGCCTCTGTATACGCACATGGCCGATACCATCGGCCGCACGCCACTGGTCAAGCTCAGCCGCAGCGCAGCCGGACTTGCGGCCGATATCTACGTCAAACTGGAATTTTTCAACCCCCTGGGAAGCGTAAAAGACCGCATCGGCGCTGCCATGATCGCCGCTGCGGAAGCCGAGGGACGGATCGACCCCGACAGCCTTATCGTCGAGCCAACCAGCGGCAACACCGGCATTGCCCTGGCCTTTATCTGTGCGGCCAAAGGCTACCGGCTGCGCCTGACCATGCCGGAGACCATGAGTGTCGAACGCCGCAAATTGCTGACCCATCTGGGTGCCGAATTGGTGCTGACCCCGGGCAGCGGGGGCATGAAGGCGGCCATCCAGAATGCGCGCGAAATCGTGGCCCAAACCCCGGATGCCTTCATGCCCGACCAGTTTGCCAATCCCGCCAACCCACGGATCCATCGGGAGACCACGGCCGAAGAAATCTGGTCCGACACCGGCGGCAAGGTCGACATGCTGGTGGCCGGTGTGGGCACCGGCGGCACCATTACCGGCGTCAGCCAGGCGCTCAAGGCCCGCAAGGCGTCGTTTCAAACCGTGGCCGTCGAACCCAGCGATTCGCCGGTGCTCTCCGGCGGCGATCCGGGACCGCACAAGATCCAGGGCATCGGGGCCGGCTTTGTGCCCGACATTCTCGATACTTCCCTGATTGACGAGGTGGTGACCGTGTCCAACGACGATGCCTTTGCCACCGCGCGACAACTGGCCAAGCAAGAAGGTATCCTCTGCGGTATTTCTTCCGGTGCGGCGGCCAAGGCGGCCCTGACGGTCGCCGCGCGACCCGACAATGCCGGCAAAACCATCGTGGTGATCTTGCCCAGCACCGGTGAACGTTATATCAGCACAGATCTATTCCAATAGGACCAGGGATGAGAAAGAGCGTCCTTATCGACGCCTCCTCCGCTATTTTGCTGTTTAAAACGGATTGGATGGAAGCGCTGCTGGCATCCTACCGGGTGATGACCGGCCCGAGCGCCTTCCGGGAGATGACCGTCAAAAACTATCCCGGTGCCCGTGCCTTTGCCCGTTGGCGGCGGGAAAACCGGCTGGCCATTGAGAATCCCTGCCCATCGGGCCGAGGCTCTGGGTCGCTTGCGCCGCGTTTGGACCCCGGCGAGCGCGAATGTATCGATCTTTACCACGCTGGTAAGGCTGCATTTGTCATCATCGACGACGGTCCGGGCGCCGCTTTCTGCCGGCGGGAGGCCATCCCCTTCGTCAATGCCCTCCTGATCCCACGTCTTGTGGGTGCCGGTGTGGGGCGCTCATCTGTCACCGCGGCGATGGGGAAGATTTATGCGCACGGTCGCTATGCCCGGTGGGTGCTGAAGCATGCGCTATCGTGCGCCTCCGAAGAGTTGGCCTTTTTTCTCCCCTGACGGGACACCGATTGACGACATGCCGTGCCCGTGCTATGGGGGGGCGGCAATTGCGCCGCCATCGTGTTTCGAGGCACCGGGTTGGTCGCCATCGCGGTGAACCCACACCCACCACTGAAAAGGCGCCAGAGGACGAGCCCTTGACTTCGCCTTCCCAGCCCAGTCTGGCCCGGTATCGGCAAAAACTGAACCTTTTTTGGGCCCTTTCCCGCACCCCCCACGGCATCATCGATATGACCACCCCCTGTATGGCCGCCCTGCTCTGGCTGGGAGAGTTTCCCGCACCGGCCGTCGTCCTCGTGGGCATGATCACCGTGTTTGCAGGTTACACGGCCGTTTATGCCCTCAATGACGTTATCGGGTACCAATCCGACCGTGCCAAACTGCAGGCGGGGGGCTTCGGGGGAGCCGCCCATGCCAGTGACATCGATGCCCTGCTGGTGCGCCACCCCATGGCCCAGGGGCTGATCAGCCTGCCGGCCGGCATCGTCTGGGCGCTGGGCTGGGGAATCGTGGCTGCGGTCGGTGCCTGGTGGCTCAACCCGGTATGTCTGATTATCTTCGCGGCCGGGTGTCTTCTGGAAGCGGCCTACTGCCTTTTGTGGCGCGTGAGCCCCTATCGGACACTGGTCAGCGGGACCGTCAAATCGGCCGGTGCCGTCGCGGCTGTTTTTGCCGTCGATCCCGCCCCCTCGCCCCTTTTTCTGCTCTTTCTCTTCCTGGTCATCTTCTTCTGGGAAATCGGCGGTCAGAATGCACCCAACGACTGGACGGATATCGAGGAGGACCGGCGCTTCGGCGCGCGCACCATCCCTGTGACAGTCGGGCTCAGACGCACACGGGATATCATTCTGGGTACGCTATTGCTGGCATTGCTGTCGAGCCTGGCGATGTTGCTTCTCTCCCGGACCACCTTCGGCCCGGTATTTTATTTGCTCACCATGGCCACCGGGATCTACCTGCTGATATGGCCCGCCTGGGTTCTGTATGATACCGAACGCAAAACCGACGCCATGCGCCTCTTCAACCGCGCCAGTTATTTTCCCCTGGCCCTCTTCGTGATTGTCCTGGTCCGGGTATTGTTTTAAGGGCTGCGGACGAAGTGCAACCCCGCTATTTATCCCCTTAAAAAGGGACTTTCTCCACTAAAAGGGGCTTGGTCCGCCTCAGGCGGGTCGGGTTGGTTTCGAGACCGTCAAATTTTGCGGCCGACGTGGATTACCGCTATCCCGTTGGTCAGGCGCCGGTAGGCGACCTGCCGGAAACCGATGCGGGTCAAAATGGCCGCGATTTCATCGGGCAGGTGAAAGAGACGGATGGTTTCCGGCAGGCAGGAATAGGATTCCGCGGAACCTGCCAGAAGGTGGCCCAGAAAGGGCATGACATAGAATGAATAGATGTCGTAGAGCCAGCGGAAAACCGGATTGAGAGGTCGCGAAAATTCCAGGCACATGAAAGTGCCCCCGGGTTTCAGCACGCGATGCATTTCCCGAAAGCCCTGTTCCATATGGGTAACATTACGGATACCGAATCCCACCATGGCGGCATCGAAGGTGTCCTCCGGGAAGGTGATCGTTTCGGCATCGCCCTGCACAAAATGAATCCGCGCACCCCATTGAAGAGCGTTCACTTTGGGCTGGCCGGCCTGCAGCATGGCGCGGTTGATATCGTAGACCACGCACTGGCCGGTGGCGCCGGTTCGGCGAGAGGCCATGATGGACAGGTCGGCCGTTCCGCCACAAACGTCAAGCACCCTGTGGCCCGGTTTTAACCCCATCATGCGAACGGCCGTGCGTTTCCAGGCAT
>JASFFM010000206.1:0-7725 GCA_050124295.1 Desulfobacterales bacterium
ACCGACAAATGGCATCCCAACCATCCCACAATCATGGCGCATCCGACAATGCCCAGCAACACGGATGGGGGCAGGAAGCGAAGTTGAAAATAGGCGCCTGCCGCCTCCGTTGCGATGCGCGATTGGATCAACATATACATCAAATATAGGGCCACAAGCCCGATCGCGCCGCCCAGAGCGGCCTGAATCAGGCTCTGGAAATAAAAGGGTGCCAGAATAAATCGCTCCGTAGCCCCGACGAGCCGCATGATTTCCACCTCTTCGCGGCGGGAGTAGAGTACGAGCCTGATGGTGTTGCCGACAATGAAAATGGCGGCCATGAAAAACAGGGCTCCCATGATGTACCCCGTCATTTGAAAGAGATTGAAGATATTGATAATGCGCTTTATCCAACGCTGACCGTATTCCACCTCGGCAATCCCCTCCAAGCGTTCCAGCGCGGCGGCCAATTGCTCCACTTTATCCCAGGACTGGGAGGCGGCAAGCATTTGAATCTCATAAGCATCCGGCAGAGGATTGTTTTCCAACTTGTCCACAATCGAGGCCTGGCGGCCCATCTGACGGCGCAAACGTGCGAGGGCCTGTTCCTTGGGGACGAATTGGGTCTGCTTGACCCCGTAAAGGTTTTCGATGCGCACCTTGAGATGACGGCGGTCGGCATCCGTCAGGTCGTTCTGCAGGTAGGCCATGATCCGAATGCCCTGGCGCCAGCCGTCGATAACATCCGCCATGTTGATAAAAAAAAGGATCGCCGCACTGACGATGAGGATCGAAAGGGCGAACGTGCTCGTGGTCACCAGACTCAGCATGCGGTTGCTGCGGATGTCCTGAAGCGCGCGCCGGATATGGAACTTCAGCTTTGGCATGGTCAGGAACCCTCGCTGGTCATACGGTCGAAGCGCTGGTCAGGCGCCCTTCCTGCAAATAGATGATACGGCCCGGAATACGACGAATCAGCTCCCGGTCGTGGGTTGCCACAACCACGGTAGCACCCCGCATATGAAACGTTTTCAGCAGGTTCACGATCAGCCCGGCCGATTCCGCATCCAGGCTGCCGGTGGGCTCATCCGCCAGGATGATCGTGGGGTCGCCCACCACGGCGCGGGCCACGGCCACCCGCTGCTGTTCGCCTCCGGAAAGGCTGAGGGGCAGCGTGTTTTGCCGATTTTCCATACCCACGGTCCGCAGGACGCTTTGGACTTTTTTGCGGATATAGCTGGGTTTGCGGCCGGCGGCTTCCAGAACGAGGGCCACATTGTCGTAGACGGTGCGGCTGGGGATCAGTTTATAATCCTGAAAAATGATGCCGAATTTGCGCCGCAGAAGAGGAATCTGCTTGCGTGGAATGCGGGCCAGATTGATGCCGTCCACCAGGATCTGCCCCTGGGAAGCCGTCTCCCCCCGGTAGAGCAGCTTCAGTAAAGTGGTCTTACCGGCACCACTGGGTCCGGTCACGAACAGAAATTCATTGCGGTAGAAATCCAGGGTGATATCCGTCAGCGCACGGGTGGCATGATAATGACGGTGAACGTGAAAGAGCCGGATCAGCGCTGCTTTAGCGTCTTCGGTCATGCCACCGATTTTCGTGTTGAAGGTGATGGGGAAGCGCCTCGGGACATCGGCCGGCACCGTGGGTTGCGATGGCCTTGGAATTGACGGCGGATCCTACGTCGCATGGGTGCCCTGGCGCGGTATCAGGGGCGGATTTGAAAAGATGATTAAAATGACGATCGAAAGGGATTGCAGGATCGACAGTGGCATCGTCCCGCTCGGGTAGGCTCTTTGCAAAAGGGGTGTTCGTCAGGGTGGCGACATGATTCATCCCCTGCCGAAAATCGCCAACCAACAGGCGGTATCGGCCTCTGGGCGGGCATGCATCTTTGCGGCTTAGCAATTGACCCGGTCCTCCTTAGCTGGTAAGTCTGATCATGAGCTCAAGGAGTGCCGTCCCCGGTTTTCCTTGCTCAAGCCTCCACTAAACCCCATTAAACATGGCTTCTTCCAAATTAGTGGAGGCTTTTTTATATCCAATTTGCGTTTCAAAATCAACCGGTTAACCATAAATGAGCGCTGTAGCGGTATAGGGTGGCGTAGGACGGCAAAAAAAGTATCCAACGGATGGCGGCTATGACCTATAAAGAGGAACTCATTGCACTCCTGTGCGAGAAATCATTTCAGTACAGTCCGGAGCCCAAATTCAAGCTGGTATCGGGGCGTCTCAGCCGGTTCTATGTCAATTGCAAACCCACAACCCTGAACCCGCGCGGGATGTTCCTAGCCGGTCATCTGGTTTTCGAAACCATCCGGGCCTGCGGGGCGAACGGCGTCGGTGGCTTGACCTTTGGCGCCGATCCGATTGCCGTCGCCACGGCGTTTGCTTCGGAGCTCAACCGGCAGCCCATCCAGGCTTTTTCCATTCGCAAGACACCCAAGGACCATGGCATCATTGGTTGGGTGGAAGGCGATCTGCCGCCGGGGGCGACCGTGGCCATCATCGATGATGTCGCCACCACGGGAGGATCGACCATCAAAGCCATCGATCGGGCCCGGGAAGAAGGTCTGGAGGTGGTCAAGGCCGTGATCCTGGTGGATCGTCAGGAAGGTGGGGTGGATCATATTCGCGAGTGGGTGCCCGATGTAACGGCCATCGTTACCCGTGATGAACTTCTGGCTCATATTGGACGTAAGGGGTAGCATTGCCCGATCCAGATGAGTGGTTCGGCCGCAGGGGGGAGGATGGTCAGGATGGGATGTAGGTGGCGGATGCGTTGTCGGATTCCCAGGCGGTAACCCGCGAAACGCGGATGCCGGGCAAATCCAGGCGCGATGCCAAGCTGTCGGCCAAAAAACGGGCGATGTTTTCCGACGAAGGCGGCGTGTCGTCCTGAAAGTCTTCCAGCTCGTTCAGAAACCGGTGGTCCAGGGTTTTCATCAAATCCCGCACATGCCCCTTGATCACACCAAAGTCAACCAGAACACCGCCATTATCCAATTTTGGCCCTTTAACATAGACCTCGATTTTCCAATTGTGACCATGCAGATTTTCACACTTCTCCCCAACCATGGTTAATCGGTGGGCTGCTGCAAAGTGCGTTACGACGCGTAGCTCGTACATAATTTATCCCAACGGGCGGTCCGGCAGAAGGGGGCCGGCCCACCGGCCGAATGCGCGATAAGTTGCCGATCAGGTGCCGACCGACTCCCCCCGCAGAATGGTTTTGATGCGCTTGGAAATTTTGCCGGACTCCAGTTTGGCGAACTCCTTCAGGAGGGATTCTTGTTTTTTGTTCAAACTGGTCGGCGTTTTGATGATGACCTGGATGATTTGATCGCCCCGGCGCCCATTGCGCAGCGAGGGGATGCCTTCGCCGTTGAAACGGAACACATCTCCGTACTGGGTGCCTTTAGGGACGCGCAGCTTTTTTTCGCCCTCCAAGGTGGGCACCTTGATGGTATCGCCAAGGGCCGCCTGGACAAAGGACAGGGGTACCCGACAGATGACATCCGTGTTGTCGCGTTCAAAAAAGTCGTGGGGTTCTACATGGATGAAAACATAGAGATCCCCCCGGGGGCCTCCCTGACGGCCGGCCTCCCCTTCGTTGGTTAGACGCAGCCGGGAACCGGTATCAACCCCGGCGGGAATTTTCACGGATACGGTTTTACGCGTCTTGATCTGGCCAGACCCACTACATTCTTGGCAGGGATGCGTGATCATTTGCCCGTTGCCGCGGCAATGGGGACAGGTGGTCCGCACCGTGAAAAAGCCCTGGCTGCGTGCCATCTGCCCGCTGCCCCGACAGAAACGGCATGTCTCCGGCTGGCTTCCGGCTTCACAACCACTGCCCTGGCACGTCTGGCAGCTGTCCATTTTTTGAAGGTCAAGTTCCTTCTCCGCCCCAAAGGCGGCTTCCAGAAAATCTAGCGACAGGTCATAGCGCAGATCAGCTCCACGCTGGTGTCGGCTGCGGGACCCTCTCCCGGACCCCAATCCGAAAAAATCTTCGAAGATGTCGCCGAAGCTGGAGAAGATGTCCTCGAATCCGGAAAACCCAGAGAAACCAGACCCTTCCAGGCCCTGGTGTCCAAAGCGGTCATATAACTGCCGTTTTTGAGGATCGGAGAGCACATCGTAGGCTTCGGCCGACTCTTTGAACTGTTCTTCGGCCGCGGCGTCACCGGGGTTGCGGTCGGGGTGAAATTTAAGCGCCAGCTTGCGGTAGGCTTTCTTCAGCTCGGCATCACTGGCATTACGGTCGACACCAAGGACTTCGTAGTAATCCCTTTTATTGCTCATGGACATATCCGTGGAGACGTCAAGCCGCAGTGGCTTGATTTTATAGAGTTTTTGTGGCGAACCTGGACAAGCGCCACCAGTAGAGGGCTGGCGGCATTATGCAGTCGACCCACATTTTCCAAGAAAATATAAAATGGCATCAAGACCCAAACGGTGTGATGCTAGGGTAAAGCAAATTCCAAGAATGTCAATCGATTCCAGCCGCCGCCGCCGATAGCGATACCAAACAGGGTTCAGCGATGAGGGGCGGCAGGGCGCTCCGGGGGCTCGGGTCCAACGGCTTTCCTGGAGAATAGCCGCTGAAAGCCGATCACACCGCTTAGCATAACGAGGGCTCCAAAGGGGAAAGCCCAGTCGAGAAGACCGCGGTCCATCAACAATCCGGCCACAAGCGCCCCTGCCATCATGCCCGCGCTGTGCCCCAGAGACAGAAGGGCCATGACGGCACCCATGGCGTGTAAATGGGTGCCTTGGATTACGACCAGGCCCATCAATGCCGGCATGGCGATGCCGCCGCCCAGCCCAAAAAGGGTGCTGCTCCAAAGCATGGCCGAAAGGCTCTGCGCCCAGTGAAAGGTCAATACACCCATGGCGGCCAGAATGCCACCGGTGATCACCATACCGCTTTTGGAAAGGCGATCGGAAAGATAGCCCATGGGGACGTGGACGATACCGCTGACCATGACCCCGGTCATGATAAGGGCACCGATGGCGGTTCGGCTAAGATGCAGGGACTGATCGGCATAGATGGGCAAAAAACCCCAAATGACGCCAATACAGGTGGTATAGGCCATTCGAAAGGCCATCAGGCCAATGATTTCCCGGTTGCCCAGAAGATGGCGCCAGGCCACCGGGGCGGCATGCTGGGAAAATGCTTTTTCATGCCGCCTGGGGGGAAGCCCCCACCAATTAAGGCCAAACCCGCTCAGGGCCAGCGCTCCCATGCAGGCAAAGGCCGCCTGCAAGCCCCAATGGTCACTGATGATACCACCGAAGAGGGGGCCCAGGCCCAACCCGACAAAGGTGGCCAGGTTGAAAATGCCCATTGTCAGGCCTTCTCTCCCGTCAGGGGTGATATCGCCCACATACGCCTGGAGCACGGGCATCATCATGGCGGAACAAATACCCTGGAAAAACCGGATCGTGATCAGCATCGTGACACTGGTGGTGTAATAAAAGGCTACGGCTACGGCGGCATATCCCAGCAGGCCGACCAGGATAAAAGGCTTGCGCCCGCGGCGATCGGAGGCGCGACCGAAATAGGGAATAAACGCTGTTCGTGAAATGGAAAAAATGCCGAAAATCATGCCGATATAAAACCCGCCGGCGCCGATATCGCGGGCATAAACCGGCAGCAGGGGGACAACGATGCCGACCCCGGTGACGGCCGTTAGAACTGCCAGGAAAAGAACGCAGAAGGTTTTTATGTCTTTGGGATTCATGTGCGGGAACTTCTGCGGCTCCTCGTTCCTACCCCGGCCGCAATGACTTTCCTATCGATCGGGAATCGGGATTCCGTCATAGGCTGGCGGCAATGGCTAGACCACCGACAATCCAGCAGTAGGGGGCAAAGAGATGCAGGCAGCCCTTTTTGACCAGAAACACCAGCAGAGCCAGGGAGGCATATCCGACAACCAGCGCGGTCACCCCTCCCACCAGGCAGGTGCGCAGGTGAAGATTGCCGGCCTGCACCGCCTCGACCAGTACCAGCGCTGCGGCGCCCGCCACGGCCGGAATGGACAATAGAAAAGAGAAGCGCGCGGCCGTTTCATGCTGAATCCCCGTTAGGATGCCGACGGCGATGGTGGATCCCGATCGGGAAATCCCGGGCAGGACGGCCAACCCCTGGGTTACGCCAATCACCAGCGCGTCTCGCAAGGTGAGTTGCCCCAGTGTGCGGCCGGTGTTTCCGCGGGTCCGGCCTCCCGGCCGGGTGGCGAAAAGCAGTCCGCCGGTCAACAACAGCATGACCCCGGTCATCAGGGGGGATGTAAACAAGCGATCGGCCACGCCATGCAAGGCCAGGCCGATGGCGGCCGTGGGCGCGGAACCGAGAATCAACAGCCCGGCCAGACGCACCTGGGCGCGATCGCCGTCACTTTGGGGGGCCGATGCCCTTTGCAGGCTGTGCCGCAATGCACGCACAAGGCGCAGGATATCTTGGCGAAAATACAGCATGACAGCGATCAGGGTACCCAGATGGACGCTAACGTCGAAGGCAAGCTCGGCCTCGCGTAACCCAAAAAGAAGCTGGGTCAAAACAAGATGCCCGGAACTGCTGATGGGCAGAAATTCGGTCAGGCCCTGGATGACGCCCAGCAACAGTGCTTGGACAATGGTCATAACCCTATGGCTCCTCCTGTGCTGGTCGGCCGCGGCCCATGGGGCATAAGGGCTGGCGACCGTTTGGTTTAGCGGTAGTGTTTGTAGCTGATGCTGTATTTCTGGGCTTTGTAGGCAAATTTCCGGACGGTGGTTTTCAGGATTTTGGCGGCCTGGGTGATGTTGCCACGGGCGTTTTTAAGGGCGTCGATCAACATTTCCCGTTCAAGGTTGGCCACGGCTTCTTCCAGGGAAAGGGCCGGCAAGGTGTCGGATTCCGCGCCGGTCTGCAGCGTCGGTGGGAGATGATAGCTGTGAATCACCCCTTCTTCGCAAAGCAGGACGGCCCGCTCGATACAATTTTCCAGCTCGCGCACATTGCCGGGCCAGTGGTAGGCCATGAGCATGTCGATGGCCGGTGTCGAAAAACGGCGAATATCCTTGTTGTTTTCCTTGGCATATTTTTCCAGGAAATGGTCGGCCAGCAACAGGATATCGGTTTTGCGCTCCCGCAGGGGCGGCATATAGATGGGAAATACATTCAACCGGTAGTAAAGATCCCCCCGAAAGGTGCCGTCTTCGACCGCCTGTTCTAAATTTTTATTGGTCGCCGTGACGATCCGCACATCCACCTTGATGGTCCGTTGGCCGCCGACGCGTTCAAATTCCCGCTCTTGAAGCACGCGCAATAGATTGACTTGCACATCGAGTCCAATCGACCCGATTTCATCGAGAAAGAGGGTGCCCCGGTTGGCCTGTTCGAATTTGCCCAGTTTCTGGTGGATCGCTCCGGTAAAGGCGCCTTTTTCGTGACCGAAAAGTTCGCTTTCGATCAGGTTGGCCGGAATCGCCGCACAATTGACTTTTACGAAAGGCTGCTGCGCCCGGGAACTGTTGTAATGCAGAGAGTTGGCCACGAGCTCCTTGCCGGTGCCGCTCTCACCCCGCACCAGGACCGTGGCGTTGCTTTTGGATACCTGGGAGACCATCTGGAAGACCTCCCGCATTTTGTTGCTGTTGCCCACGATATTGGTGATGCGATATTTGTTTTCCAACTCCTGCAGGAGGCGCCGGTTTTCTTCGCGCAGGGTCTGCTTTTCCAGGCGGAT
>JASFFM010000207.1:0-7705 GCA_050124295.1 Desulfobacterales bacterium
GAGGGGATTATACCCCACCCCAAACAGCGTTATCGAGCAGCCTGGGAGAGTCCCTAAGCTAGCCTAAGCAGATTTCGGATCGTCGCCGGGCCGATGTTTATTTCAACAAGGAGACGATCGCACCATTGACGCGGACCCATCGCGTGCCATGAACCCGCAGCCCTCCAGCTAGATACATTTCGCCGCCGGATGTCGACCGGATGCGGGACTGGGTCGCCCTTTTCAATGGCGGATCCGAAAAAAGCCGCCACCCACGTCACCGCGGCGTACGCATGGTAGGCCTTTTCCCGGGATGGACAAGCCATATCTGGACCGGTTTCCGGATCTGTCAACAATCATGCCAAACAAGGCTTTATCCAGCATAGCAGGCATATTGCCGGCCTTTAGGGGATAGGAAGGCTCAAACTTGGATTGGCACACGCCCGGAGAAATGTTCGCCTTTGCCTGATGGAGGAATGCTGGCGGTACCGGAGCAGCCCGCTGGAGCTTGGCCGACGTCATTCACCCATTGGTATTGATATTCCCACAGAATACGCTATAGAGTGGATCTGGGTGATATCTTAAGCCGATTCTACATGAAATCAAATTGATACATCACCGAATGCCATTCACCACGTGAAGGACCTTAATGCGCCGCCATGCAAGTTCGAACGCCCCGGTACTATAAACGTGTTTATCTTGCGGTATCTTTGTTCACGATCGTTCTGTTGATGGCGCCATCCGTGGCGACCGCCTATCCGCGGAAGGAGACGGTTCAGTTCCAGCGATCCATCGTGGACTACCGTTCGCGATTGAACCCGCGCTTTAAAAAAATCAAGCGCCAAAAGACCAAGTACATCATCGTGCACACGGCCGAGCTCGGCCGGCAGACAACCCTACGCGTCGTGTCGCAGGGCAAGCGGTTTCGCAATGGCCGGCGCACCAGCGGCGGCCATTGCCATTATGTGATTGCGCGCGACGGGCGCACCTATCGCATTCTGGACAAACAGTACGTGGCCGATCATGCGGGCATCAGCATGTGGGACGGGAATACGAGCATCAGCAAGATGTCCATCGGCATCGAGTTTGTGGGGTATCACTACGCCCCGATCACGGATGCGCAGTACCGGTCGGTGGGCCTTCTGATCGATATCCTCCAGAACGTTTACAACCTGGACGATCGGGCGGTCCTCACCCATAGCCAGGTGGCCTATGGATTCCCCAACCGCTGGCACCGGAAGAAACACCGGGGCCGCAAGCGCTGCGCCAAGAACTTCAACCGCGCCAAGGCCGGTTTGGGGCCCACCTGGCGCTTCGATCCCGACGTGCGGGCCGGCCGGCTGGTGGCGGATCGGCAGTTGGCCGCCGTCTACTACAACCCTAAAAACTTTATCGCCGAGGCCGAGGAAGCCAATGTCATTTCCAAGCGCAATACGGCTTGGGTGATTGCGGGGGAGGATTTCGACAGTGTGGCCACGGTCTACAAATTTCCCGACGGCCGGATTTTCACAGGGGATCAGATCGCCCAAAAGGTGGGCTGGGATAAGCTGCCCGCCAAAACGGTGGTCCTGCTCAACCAGGAAAGCAGTGTCGAACAGCTGAAGGATGACGGCCCGGTGAAAACCATTGCGGACGGTGTTACGGCCTGGTCACTGGCCGGGCGGTCCTATAACAGGGCCACAACCATCTATTTTTTACCCTCTGGCCGCATCAAAACCGGGTCGATGATCAATGACTGGGATGATCTACCCGTCCAAACCCGGTTGATCATCGGCTACAAAGGGCCCTATGAACTCCGCAAGGACCAGTCCGCCTACCGCATCGCCGGAAAGAAATACAAGGATCCCCAAACCCTCTATTACCTTCCATCCAAACAACTGGTACGTGGCAATTCCATCGAGGACTTCACTGATCTTAAGCGCGGCACCCTCGTTTTTCTTCCCACCGGCTGAAAGAACGCAGCGGAGCGCAAGTCTAACCCGAACATTGCATGAAACAATTAAGGCCAATGTCGTTTACGGAAAATGTTTCCTCTCTTAAAAGAAAATCGGTGGCAATATACCGGGTAACACGTTGTGCGCGGCATTTTTCAGAGAGAACCGCTAAAATCTTTTGGATCCCAGGGGCCTGCCCGAGACATCCCTTTGCCGCCTTAGCAAGCGCTTGCGGTCGCATGCTGACCGCGGCGCGCCGGAAGGCCTTGCCAATGGAGGCCGCCAACGCGTGACATATCCGGGCTCCACAGACGAATCGATGACCATTCATTATGGCAGACATTTTACTGCCCCATGGGCGTCCAACTGCCGAAAGGTAGCCCTGGGGAACAGGTTTGCAGGGCACCACCGACGATGCGAAAAAATCAATTGAAAAACAGCGTTTTTCCCAGGCTAGTGCTATTGGTATTGGTCTTGGCTCTCGGCACCCCGGATGGTTCAACCGCTGCCGATGACTACTGGCCCGGTGCGGTATGGCGAACGGCCACCCCCGAAAGCCAGGGGATGTGTTCGGAAGTTTTGGCCGACATGCTGGACCGGCTGTGGCAGAAGAACTTCGAGATCGATAGTATCTTGATTGTTCGCAACGGCTATGTGGTGCTGGACACCTATCATTACCCCAAAACGCCCGCGATGAAGCACGATCTCTACTCCTGCACCAAAAGCGTCTCATCGACGCTTATCGGTATCGCGATCGACAAAGGCTATATCCAGTCGGTCGATCAGCTCCTGCTCGACTTTTTCCCGGACATAATCCCCCTGAATCCGGATGCGCGCAAACAGCAAATTACGCTTGAAAATGTGTTGCAGATGGCAACCGGCTTAAAATGCCGGGACTCGATCTACTACCAGTGGGCCGGTCTGCGCGAGCTGCGCGGCAGCGCAAATTGGGTGCAATATATGCTCGACCGGCCGATGACCGAAAGGCCCGGCGAGCGATTCGAATATTGCAATGGGGCCTCGTTTCTGCTGACCGCCATCCTTCAGGAGACCACGGGCCAAACCGGTCTGGCCTTTGCGCGGGAGCACCTGTTCAATCCCTTGGGCATTTATGATGTCGACTGGCCGGCCAACAGTTTGGGGCAGACGATCGGCTGGGGCCGGCTTCAAATGCGGCCCCGCGACATGGCCAAATTCGGGTACCTGTTCCTCAAAGGAGGTCGATGGAAGGGGCGGCAAATTGTATCGACCCGATGGGTTGCGGATGCCACGAGAGAGCAGATCCCGGTAGACCGGGAGGCCGGCTATGGGTACCAATGGTGGGTTATGCCTTCCGGGGATTATGCGGCGATCGGCTACCGAGGGCAACGCATCTACGTGTTGAAGGATGAAGACATGGTGGTGGTTTTTACCGGCCGCCTGAAAAAACTGGATCGCCTGCTTCCCTCCGGAATTCTGCACCGCTATATCATCCCGGCGGTAAAATCCGAAGGGCCCCTGCCGGAAAATCAAGCCGCCTTCAACCGGCTTATCGAGGGGGACCGTTTCTGGCGAAAGGCGGACTATCACGATCGGGACCAGCGGCGCAAAGCACTGGGCTTGGACCATGCCCGTCCCCAATGGAAACGCTATGTCAATGCGCAGCTGGGATTTTCCCTGGCCTATGCCTCCGATCTGGTCGATGGCCAGCAGAAACCGGCGCCCCCGATGGTCTTGAGGAAAAGCGGGTTGAACGGTTTGCCCATGGTGAGCGCGGTCATCGACGACATCCCCGGGGGCCTTAGGCTGGAGGAGAGTGAAACCTACCTCATCGAGCGGATTCAAGAATCAATCCGGTCATCCGATCTAAAGGTGAAGCACAAGGAAATGATTCGCCTGCCGGATGGGACGGCATCCAACTATTGCGAATTAAATTTGCAATACCTTGGTTTCAATTTGGCCGCATTTGGCTTGGTCGCCTATAAAGAGCATCAGTTGGTTGCCATCTATGCGCTGGGGGGCGGCCTGGAGGCACCATTTGATCATCTAAGGTACATGGTCCGATCATTGCGGTTTGAATAAATGACGAATTCCCAAAATGGCCAACCCCCCTGAGGGGGCCTGGGCCCCCTCAGGGGGGATAAATATCGGCGCTGCATGGCATTCCCATCCTGGCGGCGTATGACCCGTACGCCTATCGCTCAGGCATGGGCTGCCCTGATTTTGAACATTTAGGGAATCCGTCCGGAAGCTGATTTATGACGCCTTCATCCGTCCATCAAACGATGGCAACGCGGGCGACAAGGGAAACCACCGCATTCCGGATGCCCACAGACCGGTGGTCCACCGCTGCCGGCATGACCCAGGGGGGGGGTTCCGATGGACTTCAAAACGAAGGTTCCCCTCGGGCGAACCGGGCTGATGGTGAGTCGAATCGGGTTGGCATCGGGCTTTGGTGTGCCCGCCGCCGCGATCGAGAAGGCCTTTCACGCGCATGGGATCAACTACCTGTGGTTGTCCTTTCTCAAGCGGGGCCATATGCTGCGCGCCATTCGCAAGCTGGCGCCTGCGCACCGTGACGATTTGTGCATCGTGCTGGCCTGGCCGGGTTTTGCGGGCTTTTCCCTGCAGAATTACGTGACGCGCTGGCTAAAAAAACTTCAGATCGACCAGGCCGATCTCCTGGTCCTGCAAAGTCTGCGCAAACCCCCAAGCGCCAGGCTCCTGGAACGCATCCACCGAATCAAGGCGCGTGGGCAGGTGCGTTTCGTGGGTATGTCCAGCCATGAGCGGCCCTTGTTCGGCCGGATCGCGCGGGGAGAAGTGACCGTACCGGTGGACGTCTTCCAGATTCGCTACAATGCCGTGCATCCGGGTGCCGAAGAAGATATCTTTCCCCATCTTCCCCGGGAAAACCGGCCGGGTATCGTAACCTTCACCGCCACCTGCTGGGGCAAGCTCCTCAAGCCCGGGCTCATGCCGGCCGGGGAGCGCCCTCCGGCCCCGGCCGATTGCTATCGCTTCGTTCTCTCCCATCCCGACGTGCATGTTTGCGTCTCCGGGCCTTCAACGGCCAAGCAAATGGAAGACAATCTCAAGGCCTTGGATGCCGGACCTCTGGATGAGGAGGAGATGGCCCGCATGCGCCGCATCGGCCGACACATTCATCGATCCAATAGCCCGCCCCCTTTGCTGGCCCGGTAAGCGCCGGCCCTCGTGGCCTTGTAATCCCCGTGACCGGCCCCAGCTTTGTTCAGTGCAGGTATGCGCATCGCGGGCGCATTCGAGATAACAATCTTCGGGGCAAGGCCTGAAAAAGGGTCCGGTTATCAAGGCATTGCATATCGGCCGACGCAGCACCCTGGGCGGTTTAACGACCATACCTCTGGCATGTTTGACGATTTTGGCAGGCAAGACGGATATTGACGCGGCGGTCCCCACCCCATACGGATCGATATGGCGGAAGGCGGCGGCATCTTCGGTGCATTCATGGGGTTTGGTGCGGACTTCGGGCATTGCTCGATATGGGCGGCCATGATCTTCAGGGGGTGTCTGTTGGCTCGTCAATAGCCTTCTCCCATGGTATACCGATACAAGGAGGGCCTCAAGCGAAGAGGAAGATCAGCATGCCCAATAAACCGACGGACGGCGGTGCACGGCCCGAACGATCGACACAACAATACGCTTGTCATATCGCCGGAAGGAGGATAACTTCAAGCAATGACGATTAAAATGCTAAAGTTATGCTTATTCGCCTCCCTCCTCATGATCATCGGTTTCTTGGGTCTGCTTTACTTGTTCCCCCAGACGTCCTTTGATCTGGTGATCAAGGCCGAAAGGGCCGCCGGCGGCCTGGTGCCGGGCAACATCCAGGTCAACGGGTTGCGATTCGCCTACCTGGAAGGGGGCCAGGGCGAAAGCCTCGTTTTACTCCACGGCTTCGGTGCCAACAAGGACAACTGGACGCGCATCGGGAAATACCTGACGCCCCACTTCCGGGTGATTGCACCGGATTTGACCGGGTTTGGGGAAAGCAGCCCGGCTCCCGACGACGACTACACGATCCGCACCCAGGTCGAACGGGTGCGGGCACTAGTTCGGGCCCTGGGCATCCCGTCCTTTCATCTCGGCGGCAGCTCGATGGGGGGCAGTATTGCCGGTGCCTATGCTTTGTTATATCCCCAGGAAGTCAAAAGCCTGTTTTTGATGGCACCCGGAGGTGTTGTCTCCGCTGCGCCGAGCGAAATGTACCGCCGCCTGATGAAGGGTGAACCCAATCCCCTGGTGGCCGCAAACATGGAAGACTATGAGCGTTTGCTGGATTTCGTTTTTTTTGAAAGGCCCTTCATACCACCCCCAATCAAAGCGGTCCTCATGCAGGAAGCCATCGATCACCGTCCCTTGAACATCAAGATCTTCGAGCAGCTCATCCGTCCCGAAAATATCGAGCCTCTGGAAGAACGGTTGAACAGCCTCACGGTTCCGACCCTTATCGTCTGGGGAGCGCATGACCGGGTGCTGCATGTATCCGGTGCGAGGATCCTCGGAGGGGTCATACCCAATGCCAAGACCGTGGTGATGGATGAGGCGGGGCATTTGCCGATGATTGAATCGCCGCGCGAAACAGCCCAATTGTATTTGAATTTTCTCGGCCGGACTTAAGGAAGTCGGAAGGGGGGCCAAGAGGCCGCCATTTTTGTTGGGGTCATCGATCTGACGCACGCCAACGCCGGGGACAACGCCAGCCCCCATTCCCATTCTGCACGGCGGTGATCAGGCAATACCCATCGCTGGCTTCGCATGTTGCCGGGCAGGCCCTGACCGCGGGAAGCCTCACACACGGATCCTTCCTTGCCGGGTCATGCCGGTGCAGAGAAATTGGTCCGGGAATTAATCATCTTCCCAGGAAATGCATTCCACCGGACAAGTCTCGATGGCTTCGTCGATGCATTCCTCGTCACCGCCTTCTTCCTGAATGACAACGGCCACCTCGTCGGCCTCATTGAATTCGAAAACATCCGGGCACAATTCCACACAGGTTTCACAGCCGGTACATTCTTCCGTGTCGATGACAACGCGTTTACCCATAATGGCCTCCCTTTCTGCAAGTTGGTTGGATGAGATTTCGGCACAACGTCTGACACAAACCGCCGGTTTTGCCGGCATCTTGGCAAGGCTGGCATATGGATGCACATGCCTGGTTCTGATTCGTCTGCACCTGGTTTCAAGGCTGGGACCGGTGGTTCCATATCTCAGCACAGGAGGAGCGGAAAAATCCAGGTGCTGGACAATGCATGCCTCTATAGCAGGTCGATGCGGTGAAATGAACAGAAAAATTTCGGGCCGGCCTCTTCAGGCGTCCGTGGGTCTGCGCGAGCCAGGCCTGTGCTCATATTGAGGTCACTTTCATCCTTGCCAGGGCTTAAAATTCTGCTATTGAAACGGATGACGGCATTCAAGCTCAAGGCTTCGGGTGACTGGCCCCGCTGCCGGGGCGCCGCGCTGCGCTGATAGCGCCATCTTGTTTGGCTTATGTACCACGCCAAAGCAAGGCGAGATTCCGGGCCGATGCTATTCTTGCACGCTGCCAAGGCCCACAAGCAATCATCCCTAAAAACAGGGCCGACAAATGATGGCAATCGAATTGGCGGTTCTTGTCCTCCACGGTATGGGGTCATGATCTTACGATTTTGCCGACGAGATGATTGAAGCATCAAACGCTCGGGAGTCGGACGCATGCAAAGACGCCCACGTAATCGCGTGGGCGACGATCGATTGGGCCGCTATCCTGGAAGGGTGGCAGTTGCAATATT
>JASFFM010000208.1:0-7698 GCA_050124295.1 Desulfobacterales bacterium
CCGGCAGCAGGTTGTCATCAAGACCCTTGGTGAAACCATGCGAAATATTCCCGGCATATCCGGCAGCGCCATTTTGCCGAACGGTCGCGTGGGATTGATCTTGGATATGGGCAGCCTGATTCGTTATGCCAGCAAGGATGGGCATGACGGATCAAAAGAAAAACGTTCGACCGAAGTTCAATCGCATCAGGCCGCCGCATGAATTATCACGGCCCCAGAGCAGGAAGCGTGAAACAATGACGCTATTGACCACCGAGCTGAATCGCAATCAATTCCAGGAAATCAGCCGAATTGTCTATCGGCAATGTGGTATCAGCCTGAAGTCCGGAAAAGAGGCCCTTGTTCGCGCCCGTCTCATGAAACGCCTACGTGCGCTGCAGATTCCAAGCATAAAGGAATACTTGGAGCTCATCGGTTCCGAACAAGGGAGAACGGAAATCGGCACCCTGATCGATGTCATGACCACCAACAAAACCGATTTTTTCCGGGAGTCCTCGCATTTTGACTATTTGGCAGAAACAATACTCCCGAGGCTTGATACTAGGCGCTTGCGGTTCTGGAGCGCCGCCTGCTCCTCAGGAGAGGAACCCTATACCCTGGCCATGGTCTTGCGTGAGAATATTCCCGGCATCGATCAAAAAGACATCCTGATTCTTTCGACAGACATCTCGACTCAGATGCTCGAGACCGCGCGCAAGGGCGTCTATACCAAAGCGCGCATGGCAGGCGTTCCCCGTGCCTACGTGCAGAAATATTTTGATCGATGTGATCTTGGAACAGAAAAAGCCTTCCGCGTGAGCCCGGTCCTGCGCAAATTGATTCGCCTGGCCCCCCTGAACCTGATGGAGCCCTGGCCGATGAAAGGCAGGTTCGATGTCATTTTCTGCCGAAATGTCATGATTTATTTTGATCGCCCGACCCAGCAGCGTCTGGTGAAGCGCTTTCATGATCTTCTGACGCCGGGAGGGTTTCTGTTCGTTGGGCACTCCGAAGGTCTTTCGGGAATTCGACATGAATTCCAATACATGCAACCGGCAACTTACAGAAAACGCTAATGAACACAGCGTTCGGATGGCATAGATGAAACACGTCGTTGTAGTCGCCGATATGAAGCTAGGAAAAATGGGCGATGTCCTTGTCACCCATGCCCTGGGAAGCTGTTTAGGTCTGATGGTCTATGATCCCCATGCCCAGGTGGGGGGCTTGCTGCATGCCATGCTGCCGCTGTCCAAAATCAATCCGGAAAAAGCGGCCAACAACCCCTATATGTTTGTGGATCAGGGGGTACCCAGGATGTTCAAGGAAATTTATCGCCTCGGCGGCGACAAAAAACGATTGGTGGTCAAAGCCGCCGGATGCGGTCAGCCTCTGGGAAAAAATGAAATTTTCAAGATTGGGGAACGCAACTTCACAACCCTAAAAAAACTGCTCTGGAAAAACAACGTTCTCCTGGATGCCGACGATGTCGGAGGGGCCTCCGGGCGCACCGTCCATTTTGATGTGACCACGGGGGAGATCAAGATTTCCAGCAACGGGTCAGTGAGTTTATTATGAAATCAGACTATCTTGCTCAAATAATGGCCAAGGTTGACGCTTTTCCGAGCATTCCGGGATCGGCGGTCAAACTCCTGGCGCTATTGGAAAGTGAAGATTCCTCGCCCCAGGATGTCGAGAACCTCCTGCGGATGGATCCGGGTATGACCGCCAATGTGCTCAAACTTACCAATTCGGCCTACTTCGGAGTGTGCAGCAAAGTTGGGTCCGTAAAACGGGCCGTTATGCTGTTGGGCATGAATAAAATTAAACAACTCGTTATCGCTTCCTGCGTGAATGCGGTCATGGACAGTCCTATTCCGGGTTATGACCTTCCCCCGGGCGAATTGTGGCGCCATTCGATTGCCGTTTCCGTCGCCGCCGAGGGACTGAGCCGGGAATTGAAGCGGGGTGCGGCAGAGGATATTTTTACGGCAGCGCTGGTGCACGATGTGGGTAAACTGATTTTGGGCCAGTTCATCCAGGATGACATGTCTGCCATCGAAGCGGCCGCCGGAGACGATGTGTCGTTTGAAATCGCGGAAAAAATCGTCCTGGGAATTGATCATGCCGATCTCGGCGCTCGAATTCTTGCCCACTGGTCGCTGCCGGAGGATCTTGTGCATGCGGTCCGCTGGCACCACGACCCGGACGGGGCCGACGCGCAAAACCAAATAACGGATATCGTGCACGTGGCCAATGTGCTCTGCCTGATGATGGGCATCGGTGTGGGTCGCGAGGGGCTCCAATACGAACCGTCGCCAAAGGTGACTCACCGTCTGGGCCTGAAACCATTTCATCTGGAGCGTGTTGCCAGCCAAACCTTGCAATGGGTCGAGGAGCTGGCGGACGTTTTTTCGACGCCGTGATTGTTCTAAGCGAAATAAGGTAAAGAGGTACTGATATGTCACTCAATATTCTTGTGGTCGATGACAGCAGTGTAATGCGGGCGATGATTATTAAAACCATTCGCATGAGCGGTCTCGATCTGGGCGATGTCTTTCAGGCCGGCAACGGGCAGGAGGGGTTGGCGGCGGCCCGAGGCAACTGGATCGATCTCGTCGTGGCCGATATCAATATGCCCGTAATGAATGGCGAAGAGATGATCGACCAGATGAAGGCCGACCCGGAGCTAGCCGATCTGCCGACGATCGTGATTTCCACCGAAGGCAGCGCCACACGCATCCAGCGGCTTGAGAGCAAAGGGGTCAAGTTCGTTCATAAGCCTTTTACGCCTGAAATTATAAGGGACTCTATCCAGGCCCTAACGGGGATAGGAGATAGCCATGATGGCTGAACAATCCGAACTATTGATGGAAGTTGCCGGAGAGACATTAGAGCAACTGGCGTTTATTTTCAGCTTCCCGGATGACATGGACCCCGAAGCCATCTGGGAGGCGGAGACGACCGGATGCCATATCACCTTCAGCGGGCCGAACAACGGGGAACTCCTTATGGTCATTTCCAGTTCCGCCATGCCCGAGTTGGCCGCTAACATGCTTGGCCTGGACGACGACGAACCACCGCTGCCCGACCAGCAAAACGATGCCTTGAAGGAGTCCTTGAATGTGATTTGCGGCAATCTCCTTCCCCGAATCGGTGGAGAGGAAGCTGTTTTCGATATTCAGGCGCCCAAGATTATGAATGTCGACGCAACCCGCGCAATGTTGGGGGAATTTAAGACCGATCCCGACGGGTTCGCGTCGGCGCAATTGAGCTTGGATGAGGGTGACTGTCACCTTTTTATGCGCATGAACAACGCGGCATAAACAAAAAGAGTGATTCATCAACCGGTCCCGGAGACGAGAAAACGGCAATGATAAAAGTACTGATTGTAGACGATTCCGCCGTGGTAAGGAAAATCCTGAGTGACGAGCTGTCCCGTTACAAAGATATCGATATCGTGGGCACGGCCGTCGATCCTTATGTGGCCAGGGACAAAATCGTCAAATTAAAACCGGACGTGATCACCCTGGATCTGGAGATGCCCCGCATGGACGGCCTGTCGTTTCTATCCAAGCTCATGAAGCATTTTCCTTTGCCCGTGATCGTCTTGAGTTCGCTGACACCGCGTAACAGCGAAACTGCCATCAAAGCACTTGATTTGGGCGCTGTGGATGTATTGTGCAAAACCGGCTCGGCCTATTCCACCCAGGACGTTTCCCGCCAGCTGGTGCAGTCCATCCGCGCAGCCGCCAAGGCCAATGTCCGCGCTTTACCCCGTCATGGCACAGATGGCCGGGAAAAACTACATTTATCCAATGATCTTCTGACCACAACGACCCATCAGATCATCGCCGTTGGTGCCTCAACCGGAGGAACTAAAGCCATTGAGTCAGTTCTTCGCGCCATGCCGGCTGGCTCCCCCGGAACGGTCATCGTTCAGCACATGCCGGAAAGCTTTACCAAAACGTTCGCCGAACGACTGAACAGCCTTTGCCCCATGGAGGTCCGCGAAGCCAACGACAATGATCATGTCGTACCCGGTTGTGCCTTGGTAGCCCCGGGCAACCGGCACATGGTGCTCCAGCGCAGCGGCGGAAACTACCTTGTGCGGATTAAGGGCGGACCGCGCGTCCACTATCAGAGACCGAGTGTGGACGTCATGTTTCAATCGGTCGCCAAACATGCCGGGCGCAATGCGGTCGGCGTTATTCTCACCGGCATGGGCGCCGATGGCGCCAAAGGCATGCTCGCCATGCAAGAAAACGGGGCGTACAATATCTCCCAGGACGAGCAGAGTTGTGTCGTGTTCGGGATGCCGAAAGAAGCCATCAAGTTAGGCGGGGTCAATGAAGTCAAGCCGCTGCCTGAAATACCGAAAGCCATTTTCAATGCCTTGGCACGCAATGGGAGTGCATCGTAACAGCCGAAGGTGGTGAACCATGCCGGATATCTATGGGATATTGAGTACCGCAACCCGCTCCCTGCTGACCCAGCAGAAAGCCATCGATGTGACCGGGCAGAATATTGCCAATGTCAACACACCGGGCTATTCGCGGCAACGTGTGGTCATGGAGCCGAGTGCGCCGATCAATTTCACGCCAGGACAGATGGGCACCGGGGTAAAAGCGGCGGAAATACAGCGCATCTATGATGGGTTTATTGGTGGGCAGATCAACGCCGAGAATTCCAAATTGGGCCAGTGGGAAGCTACGGAAGGCGGGCTGGGACGCATCGAATTGATTTTCAACGAGAGTTCCGGGGTTGGTTTGGAGCGAGCCCTGGGCGAATTCTGGTCGTCCTGGCAGGATCTGGTCAATAATCCCTCCGGGTATCCTGAGCGCACGGTGCTTCTGTCCAGTAGCCAAACCCTGGCACGCACCTTCAACACCATGTCGGCCAACCTGCAACAGATCCAACTTGATTACGACCGTACGATCGCCGGGACGCTGGATACCATCAATGGCTTATCGCAGCAGATCGTTGACTTGAACAGCAAGATCAGCCAGGTCGAAATCGCGGGTCAGAACTCCAATGACTACCGCGATCAAAGGGAACAACGGCTCAAAGAACTTTCGGCCTTGATCGACATCAACACCTACGAGAACGATAAAGGCCAGGTGACGGTGCTGATTGGTGACGGTAAGCCGCTCGTACAGAGTCCCCATGCCTATACCCTGTCCACCGTCACCAATGCCAGCGGACTGCAGGACATCGTTTGGATGGATCGCGGCGGAACGATGCTCGATATTACCAATACCATCGGCGGTGGTGAACTGAAAGGCTGGCTGAATGTTCGTGACGGTTATGCCCAGGATTATCTGGACCGTCTGGATGCCTTGGCCGGCACCATGATCACCGAAGTCAACGCGATCCATCAGGCCGGTTTCGGCATGACCATCGATCCTGGCACCGGCGCACCGGTAACCGGGCAGCCCTTTTTCGCCGGAACTTCGGCTTCCACGATGGCCGTAGATCCGGCGATCGCGACCGACGTCAATCGCATCGCGGCGGCGGCGACAGCCCTGACGGTGCCCGGCGACAACCGCAACGCCGTGGCCATGGCCAGTCTGCAGGGGCAATTGGTCATGAACGGGGGCAGTACGACCTTTGACAATTACTACAGCGCACTGGCCAGCGGTGTGGGCAATGATGTGCGTGCCGCTTCCGCCAATCACGAATATGAAGACGCTATGTTGACGCATCTGTCGAACTATCGCGAATCGGTATCCGGCGTTTCGTTGGATGAAGAAATGATCAATCTCGTTAAGTTTCAACACGCCTACGACGCGGCGGCGAAACTGATTACCACGGTTGACGACATGCTCAGCACCGTGCTGAACATGGTTTAAACATCGCCGACCGGCCTGGAAAGGCCCATGTCGACACAGCTGAGGTGGCATTCCCACTGCTGAAGGAGAAGGTCATGCGCGTTACGAACAGTATGATGACGGCGACGGTCAAACGCAATTTATTCCGCCAGGCGGAAAACCTGGCCCGTAAGCAGGAGACCATGGCCTCCGGGAAGAGGATCAACCGACCCTCCGATGATCCGCTGGGATTCGGCAAGGTGCTCGATTACCGCAAGACGCTTTCGGCGCTCGAACAGTATGACCGCAATATCCAGAACGCCAAAAACCGAATCGAATTTGTGGAGACAACCTTGGGAGCAGTTGAGGATCTCATGGTGGATGCCAAAAACTGGGCCGTCAACCAGTTCGCCTCCGACACCATGGACCGCGAAGCGGCCATCACGAGTGTTCAGAACATTCGCGAACAGATGCTGCAACTGGGCAATTCGAAGATGGGCAATGTGTATGTTTTCTCAGGATTCCAGAGCCTGACCCCACCCTTTGCGGCGGATGGCACCTACAACGGCGATAACGGCTACTACAGCGTCATGACGGCCGACAATATGGAAATGCAGGTCGAAGCGGATGGCAGCCGGATCTTTCAGGGCACAGATGATGTTTTTGACGCCCTGGACCAGTTGCTGGTTGGTCTGCAAACAGACGATGTCACCTTGATTCACAATCAGATCAACCATTTTGAACAGGCTCAGGATCAGGTGCAGATGGTACGGGCGGAAAGCGGTGCCAGATTCCAGCAACTTGAGCTTGTGGAGCAGCAAACCGCCCGATTAAAACTCACCTTCGAAGATATGATGGATACCACCGAGAAAGCCAATATGGAAGAAACGGTGATTGATTTTAACAACCAAGAAACGGCCTATCAGTTGTCCCTGAATGCGGCGGCTAAAATTATTCAGCCCTCACTCATTAATTTTTTGAAATGATGATACCCCATCGCACGCTAAAAATGGCTCTGGTCGGCATCCTGATTTTCTTAGGCGGCCTAAACGCCGCTCTGGCGATGTCGTCCAAAGCCCTGGTGGCCCTCAAACAGGCCGGATTCAGCGACCAGGTGATCCAGGCCGTGGCCCGGGAGAAGATCCTCGAGACCGCGGCCTTTACGGTCGAGGAGTTGATCCAGCTCAAACAGGCCGGAATGGCGGATGAAACCCTGGAGGTTCTGATAACAGAGCGCTCCTTCATGCGTCAGGCCCAGCCCATCATCTACGGCCGGGCCGTAAAACCCCTCAACCTCTCCTCTGTGGATGACCTTATCGAATTGAAGCGATCCGGTATGAACGACGAGGTTATACGGGCGGTTATCGTCGCTTCGTCGCAACGCCGCGACGAAGAGTATTACCGCTCCTGGGAAATGTTGAATCGCATGGGGCTGAAAATCGAAATCGAACGCTGAGCCGACATCCGGCACGGCTTTCAAGGACCGGTTGGCGTTTAATGGATTACCCCAAAGCAAACCGATGCGATTTGCGAAACCACTTCCGAATGATCCGCATACGATGCCGGAAATGCCGTCATTATTACATTACCTGGGAGTCGCAATACCCTCATGGCTGCCGCGCGATGGGGTTTAAGAGCCGACGGGCGCCCTGCCTGGAAGTCCATCGCCACACACCGGGGGTCGACTGTCTATCCTTCAGTGCCCGTGTTTGATAAGATCGACTTCAATCGCCAAACGGCAGCCTGACAACCCTTTCGGCCGCATCCGATTCCCCCCGCGGCCACCTCTGGGCCTCGATCAAGGCAGCCACCGGTTGTCTTTCTTGCATCGACACCTGCCCTGATTTCTGACGCTTGTCAAAATTCCGGCAGTCGATGAGAGGTAAATTCGCTGTCGGATGCTCCCTTCGAC
>JASFFM010000209.1:0-7667 GCA_050124295.1 Desulfobacterales bacterium
ATCTGAACCTGGCCGCTAACGACAGCGATGTGGATGACGGACTGGACCTCGACAGCATCACCATCGTCTCCGGCCCGGGCCACGGAAGCATCGGCAGTATCAACGCCGATGGCTCGATCGATTACACCCACGACGGCACGGAGAACTTCTCCGACAGCTTCACCTACACCATCGACGATAATAGCGGCGTAACATCCAACACGGTGACCGTCAGCCTGACCATTACCCCGGTCAACGATCCGCCCGGCGTCACATTGAACAACACCATCACCACCATTGCGCCCGATGCCGATACGAGTGCGGCCATCAAAGTGGCCGATATCGTGATCAGCGATGACGCCCAGGGTACCAACACGCTTGCCCTTACCGGCAGTGATGCCGCCATGTTCCAAATCGTGGGCGGTAGCGAGCTGTTTCTCCGGGCCGGCGCGGTTCTGGATGCCACCGCCAATCCCACCCTGGACGTGGCCGTCACCGTGGACGATACCACGGTGGGCGGAACCCCGGATGCCTCGAGGGCACTGAGCATTGCCGTCAGCACGCCGTCTTCCCCGGAAACGCCGACGGTCATCATTCCCCCTGGCACGGGCGACACGACCGATCCGACGCCGGAACCGGTTGACGAGGGGCCGGAACCACCGGCCGAGCCGGAAGAAGCCCTGGAAGAAGATACCACCGAAGCGGCCGACCCGCCGCCGGATCCGGAACCCGCCGCCGAAGATGGCTTGCGGCCGCGCGGAGCTGCCCAACTGCTATCCCCCATCCAAAATGATGTGGGTCGTCGGTTCCCTTCGATCCGCCTGGCGGCGGTGACTTTCGAAGACATTGCCGCGCGCGTGTCTGCCACGGCGCCGGCGGAGCAGCCGATCAACACAACCGAAACCACCGCGCAGCGGGTCGAACGACTGGTGCGCACCCACAACGCAGTGTCCGCGCATGCCTATCTGAACATGCTTCAGACGCTCAATGAAGTGCAAGAAGAAATGGTCGGCGATATGGCCTTTAACCAGACCGTGCTGGGCTCGGCGATCATCATGTCCACCGGTCTTTCGGTGGGCTATGTGGTCTGGCTGGTGCGGGGGGGAATGCTGCTCAGCTCGCTGCTGTCCTCCCTGCCGGCCTGGCAGATCCTGGACCCCCTGCCGATCCTGGCCCGCAAAAAAGAGGGGCAAGATTCCGACGACGATGAATCCCTCGAATCCATCCTGGCCCGCAAACCCAACCATCCCGATCCGCCAGCGACACCTGACAGGGCGTCTGGGGATGACCAGCAGCAAAGTGATGATCCATGCGACGATTAAGCGTCAAATCCCGTGTCGTCTTCGGTCTGGTAGGCCTGACCGTCAGCCTGGTAATGCTGGCCTTCTATATCGGCATTATCCCGGATCGCACCGCGATCGTGCGCGAGGGCCGCGCCGCCCTGTCCGAGGCCATCGCCGTCCACAGTACGGCCCTGGTGGTGGCGACCGATTTCCAGCGTCTGGAGGCCGATTTCAAACTGCTGGCGAAGCGAAACACCGATCTGCTGTCCCTGGCCCTGCGTCGCTACGACGGATTGGCCCTCATCGCCACCGGCGACCACGATGACCACTGGCAGAGTATGGATGGCGAATACTCGAAGGACACACAGGTGCGCGTCCCGATCTGGTCCGGGGAGCACAAATGGGGCCAGCTGGAACTGCGCTTCAAAAGCCTGACAGCCGGTGGGTTCAGGAGACTCTACGACAACCCGATCATGCGTCTGGCGACCTTCATGGGGGGGCTGTGCTTTATTGCTTTCTATTTTTACATCGGCAAAGTGCTGCGCCATCTGGATCCCTCCAAGGCCATACCCGGGCGGGTGCGCGCCGCCCTCGACACGCTGGCCGGCGGCCTGCTGGTGCTTGATCACAAAGAACAGATCGTACTGGCCAACAAATCGTTTGCCGCGCTGCTGGGAAGAGCACCGGAAGACCTGATGGGTCATCGCGCCGGGGATCTGCCCTGGATTGACAAACAGGACAAGAAGGTTGCCAAGTCCGATCGCCCATGGATGCAGGCTTTGACTCAGGGCGAAGTCCAGGCCAACCGGATTCTGCGCCTGCAGCTCGCCAACAGCGAGCGGCTGACCTTCAGCATCAACTGCTCACCGGTGCTCGGGTCGGGCGGGAAATATGCCGGTGTGCTGGTCAGCTTCGACGACGTGACCCAACTGGAGCAAAAAGAGATCGAGCTGCGCAAATCCAAAGAGGAGGCCGAAACCGCCAACCAGGCCAAAAGCGCTTTTCTGGCCAATATGAGCCACGAGATCCGGACCCCCATGACCGCCATCCTCGGATTTACCGAGATTCTCAAGCGAGGTTATGGACAGAACACCCAGGACAGTCTGCGTTACCTGGAGACCATTCATACCAGCGGCCAGAACCTGCTCGAACTGATCAACGACATTTTGGACCTGTCCAAGGTGGAATCAGGCCGACTGGAGATCGAGGAAACCTGGGTCGAGCCCCACCGGATCATTTACGATGTCATCAAGGTCTTGAACATCAAGGCCCACGGGAAAGACATTGCCCTGAATTTCAAGCCCCGGGGCGCCCTGCCGGAGAAAATTAAAAGCGATCCGGCGCGCTTCCGGCAGATCATCTTCAATCTGGTGGGCAACGCGATTAAATTTACCGACAAGGGCGAGGTCCGCGTCACTTGTCGGCTGGATAAAACAGCCGTCCCCCGGCTGGAAATTGAGATCATCGACACGGGTATCGGCATTTCACCCGAAAAATTGCAATCCATTTTTGACCCCTTTACCCAGGCCGACGCTTCGGTCACGCGCCACTTCGGGGGAACCGGTCTGGGCCTGGCCATCAGCCGCAACTTCGCCCAGGCCCTGGGCGGCGACATCATCGCCGAAAGCGAACCGGGCAGGGGCAGCACCTTCAGGGTCACCCTGGCGACGGGTGATCTAACGGACGTGCCCATGCTTGACCCCGAGCAGGTGATGGCCGCCTCGCAGCCCGCCGTGGAAGCCGAGCCGTCGGGCTGGCAGTTTCCCGAGGCCCGGGTGCTGGTGGTGGACGACGGTGCCGAGAACCGGGAACTGCTGCGGCTCTTTCTGGCGGAGTCCGGCGTCGTGGTTGAGGAAGCCGAAAACGGACAAATCGGGGTGGAAAAAGCGCTCGGGGGGAATTTTGATGTCATCCTGATGGATGTGAACATGCCGGTCATGGATGGATTTAACGCCACCCGCGAACTTCGCCAGCAGGGCCTGAAGACCCCCATCATCGCCCTGACCGCCAATGCCATGAAAGGATTTGAACAGGAATGTCTGGATGTCGGTTATAGCGGCTATTTCTCCAAGCCGATCGACATCAATCAATTCATGCAACTGATGGCGGACCTGCTGGGCGGGAAACCGCTGGAAAAAACCCGTAAAGATGACCCGGCCGCTGATGCCCCTCCGGCGGTCCGCGGGGCGCCCATCGTATCCACACTGCCGATCAACAGCGAGCGATTCCGAAGCCTGATCGTCCGCTTCATCACCCGGCTGCAAGAACGGCTGGATGCGGTCGTGCAATCCCACCAACAGGGCAACCATACCGAAATCGCGGCGTTCGCCCACTGGCTCAAAGGCGCCGGCGGCAGTGTTGGGTTTCATGACCTAACGGGGCCGGCAGGAGATCTGGAAAAAGCGGCCAAGGCCAGCGACGATGTCGTGATTGGTCAGTCCATAGCCGAACTGCATCGACTGGCAGACCGTCTCGTGGCTCCGGGCGGCGCATCCGTAGACAATTCGAGCCCCCTGGTCAACAAACCACTGGACCTGGCACCCAAAATAGCGGCCCGGATGGCCCAGCCGAACGTTGCTGAAGTAAAGCCTGTCGTTTCGCGGTTGGGTGGCAATTCCCGCTTGCAGGGGGTCATCGTTAAATTTATCACCAAACTTAGAAGTGAATTGGAAAAAGCGGATTCGGCCCTGGCGAAGGGGGATCTGGCGTCACTGGCCCGGATAGCGCACTGGTTGAAAGGTGCCGGCGGAACAGTGGGGTTCGATGAATTTACCACACCGGCATCCCAACTGGAACGCTATGCCAAATCCGCCCGGACCGAGGAAGCCAGGCTGGTATTGGACCAATTGAATGCCATATCCAAGGCCATTGTCGTGCCGACCGCAACCCATGACAGAAGAATAAAAAAAGTGGCGACTAAAACCGTCCAGGTCGCCGGCAGCAACTAAAGGACAGTGCCATCATGCAAACTGCCAGGAACATAAAAGAAACTAGGGAACGGGACATCCTGATGGATGGACCCGGGGATGTTGCCGCGCTCCTAAATGCCACCATCATGATGGTCGATGACGAGCCCATCACGATGGAGGTCGTTCAGGCCTTCCTGGAGGAGGCCGGGTATCGGCATTTCGTGCTGGTCGACGATCCCAGAGAAGCCATGGGGATTATCGAGGAAAAACGCCCGGATCTGCTCCTGCTCGATCTCATGATGCCTGAGGTATCGGGCTTTGACATTTTGCAGTCTTTGCGGGCCAGGCCCCAATTCGAACATCTGCCCGTCCTGATATTGTCTTCCTCCTCGGACAATGCGGACAAGCTTCAGGTGCTCGATCTGGGCGCAACCGATCTGCTTGCCAAACCGGTTGATCCCGTTGAATTGCAATTGCGGGTACGCAACACCCTTGCCGCCAAGGCGTATCTGGATCAGTTGGCCTTTTACGATCCGCTGACCAAGCTCCCCAACCGCTATCTGTTTCTGGAACAGCTGGAATGGACCCTGAAAGGCGCGAAGCGCAACCTGGACACATTCGCCCTGTTGAGCATCGAACTCGATCAGTTTGACAAGATCAACGACACCCTTGGACTTCGGACCGGCGATGACATTCTGCAGCAACTGGCCCAGCGGATAGGCAGCGCTGTGCGAAGTGCCGATTTGTTGGGCCATTTCCGAACTGATACTGACGCGGGAGCCAACCTCTTTCATTTTGAGGGGGGCATTTTCTCCCTGATTCTGCGCCGGCTTCAACATGAGCGGGACGCCGCCAGGGCGGCGCGACGCCTGCTGGACGTCATCCGTAACCCACTGCAAATCGAGGCAACGGAAATCTATGTGACCGCCAGTATCGGTATTTCAACCTTTCCGACCGAAAACGTGGACAGTTTGGAGATGCTGCAACTGGCCTCAGGCGCCCGGGACTATGCCAAAAGCAAGGGCGGTGATACGTTCCAATTCTCTTCGCGCCAAATCAACATCAATTACCAGAAACGGATCAGCCTTGAAGCCAGACTCCGCCGCGCCCTGGATCACAATGAATTCGTTCTGCACTATCAGCCCAAACTGGACGTTGAAACCAACACCATCACGGGCGTGGAAGCCCTTTTGCGATGGCATATCGAAGACCACGGTCTGGTGCCGCCGAACCAGTTCATCCCCATTGCCGAGGAAACGGGACTCATTATCCCGATCGGGGAGTGGGTGCTGTTTCATGCCTGCCAGCAGCTCAAGGTCTGGCAAAAGACCAGTCTGGCGCCGATCGATATGGCGGTCAATCTCTCACCGGCTCAGTTTCAGAGCCCGGACATGCTCAAGGTTTTCCAAGAAACGATCGATAACAGCCGGATCGATCCCCGGCGGCTCATTCTGGAAGTCACCGAAGGCGTTCTGCTGGAAGATGTCGACAAAAAAATTGAAATGATGAACCACCTGAAAGAACTTGGTGTCAGGCTGGCCATCGATGATTTCGGAACCGGTTATTCATCGCTGAGCTACCTCCTGAAATTGCCGCTTGACGAACTTAAAATCGACCGATCCTTTTTCATTAATATTTTGGTCGATTCTAAAAACCGCGCCCTGGTGTCCTCGCTGATTCACCTCTCCCGCAGCTTGAATCTGCTCACGGTGGCCGAAGGCGTGGAAACCGATCTGCAGCTGAACTTTCTAAAAAAGGAGGGCTGCGACCAATACCAGGGATTTTTATACAGTCCTGCCGTGCCGTCTTCAAAGCTGTTCGAGATGCTTGCGGAGGCCGATTGAAGATAGGCTCTGGAAAAGGCGACCCGCCCATAGGATAGCCCTCACCCCGCAGCGCTATCCTTCTGCGAACGCCCGAATCTAAGTTGCGCGTTGCGGTCCATTGCGCCCCTTATCCGGAAGGGACATGCTAACGTCTTTTCCCTTTTCCCTGGACCGGGGTTCCAGCTTCGGTGGCCCCCCTTTTAAAACATGAGCAGCCCTCCCCCGATCATCCTTATGATGGCACTCGACAAAAGAGGAACCTGGCCACAACTTGGCAGCCGTTGTCAGCCGGCCCGACGTCCCCTCGGGCTGTGCGGTGGCCCTAACCCAGATATATCAGGCGTTGGAGGCCGCCCGTACAAGGCCTTCCGGAGCGCCGCGGCAGGCATGCCACCGCAAGCGCCTGGTAATACCGCAAAGGGAGCCCGCAGCCTTCCGTCAAGACAGGGAACCCGTTCATCCAAACAAATGGGCATAACCAATTGCATGAAATGTTCGGACGAATGACCCGGCAAAGGTCGCGGCTGATCAAACGAGAACGACGGCGGGCCTGTCAATATATTGGCAGAATCATACCGCTAAAGGATCTATAAGCTAACAACATATTAAAATGATTGTAAATATAAATGATAACCATATTGGCATTTTGTTTGCAGACATGTTTAGAAACTTTTAGGCCCCGCACCTAAACACCCTTTAGAAGAGGTTTTGAATATGCGTGCAACGACCATTAATTTCCGATCGGCCACGATGGTGCTTACGGCCGTGCTCGTGAGCGTGCTCATGGGGATGCCTGCCCAGGCCCAACCCGAGACCTTGCAAGGCATAACGGCGCCCAATGCTGACATTACCCTGTCCTTTGTCGTACCGGGACGCGTAAGTGATGTTCTGGTCAAGGAGGGCCATGCGGTCCAGAAGGGTCAGGTTCTGGTCCGTCTTTATGACGAACCCGAGCGCATCCAATGCGAGCAGCTCAAAATGCTGTCGGAGGATCGCACCAAAATCCTGGCCGCCGAGGCAGAGCTGGAGCAGAAGAAGGTTGATCTGAAAAAGCTTGAGATGGCGCGGGCCAAAGGTGCGGCCAGCGACTGGGAAGTGGAGCACCTGCGATTGAACGTCCGGATTGCAAACCTTTCCCGGACATCCGCGTTACTGGAGCGGGAGCAATATCGGCAGCGCTACAGTCATGCCAAAAGCCAACTGGCACGGATGCATCTGATTGCCCCGATCGAGGGGCTGATCGAGGATGTCGGCGTCGAGATCGGGGAATCAATCGGCACCCTGGGACCGGTGATCCGGCTGGTCCAAAACGATCCGTTGCACATCGATGTGCCAGTCCCCATGGCAGAGGCCGCAGACTTGAAGGTGGGTCAGGAAACCTGGATATATTTTCCGGGATCGAACCGGGTCGAATCCCCCAATGCACGTATCATCAACATCGCCACCGTCGCGGACGCCGCCAGCGATACGTTGCGCGTCCGGATCGAAGTACCCAACCCGATGAGGCGGCCTGCGGGCGAGCGCGTTTCCGTCGCCTTCAGCGCCCATGAAAAGAAAAACAACCTGGCACAACTTAAAACCGAGCCCTAGCACAAATTCGCTCGGCTCCTGCGGTCACTTTCCGTGTGCTTCTCGTCGGCATGCAGGCCTCGCTTGACATGGAGAAACCT
>JASFFM010000210.1:0-7655 GCA_050124295.1 Desulfobacterales bacterium
TCCCTGATCATGAAAAAAGGCTGTGATGGGGTGATCCAGAAACCGTTTAGTATCGATCGCCTGTCGCGTATGATTTCGCGGGTGCTAAAACGCCCGGAAGCCACGCGGGATATGATCGCCAACTAAAAATGAGCGTGCTTCGGCCGCCACTCCAATCGTCACGGGCATCGTTGATGGGCGCCCGTTGGCGGACCAAAGCGGCGGCCTCAGCGGGGAGTCAATACGATCGATGGGCCAAAAATTCGATGCAAGCATACGCATCGCCATGCACGACCGGGAGCGTCGCGGCATTCTGATTCCGGCCAGCCAACTTCAAGACAGCGGCCTTTCGGTTGGCGACCGCTTTGCGCTCAAAAAGGGTCAGCGCCACCTTTTCGCCGTTACCCTGGTCAAACATGAGAGGGGAGACATTCTTTTTGATCGCAGCGGCATTTTTATCGACCGCACCCGGCGCGTCGATATTCTGCTGGGGGGCATCTTTGATGAGTATCAGGTTGAGATCATGGATACCGCGCCACCGATGCTGCTGGTGAAGACAATGGATCCGGGGCTGGATGCCATCCGCTAGTCACTCTTCGGATGAGGCATCTTTTCGCCCGGGGCCATCTTGGCGGGCTTTTGAAATCCTCGTCCAGACGCCCTGCGTCGGCGGTTTAAATTCTCTGCGGCCCGGTCCTGTATTTAAACGTCGGTTTCCGGACCGAAACCACCGTTGGGAGCGCTTTTCCCCAAAACCCTCATCAGGGGGGCAACCCATCCATTAACGGGGCGTCTAGTGCCAGTGGGCGGGATTTAGGGTCCGCCCTTGGCGCCGGCGGTTTCTGCCTGCGGGTGCTGGCGCAGGTATTCCCACATGGCGATGGAGGCGGCAATACTCACATTCAGGCTCTGCACCCGCCCGCACTGGGGGATGCGCAGGGGCTGAATGCCGGGATAGACGGTAATTTCCGAACTGATGCCCCGTTCTTCATGACCGAAGATGAAGGCGCTGCGGCGGGGCAGGGCGACCCGGTCGAGGGCGAGTCCCGCATCCGGGTCCAGGGTGAAGAGGGTATAACCGCGTGCGCGCAGATTCTGATAGCAGGTTTCAAAGCGCCCGTGAAAACGGGCCGGTACCCATTTAAACGAGCCCATGGCCGGCGCCGGATCGAAAAAGTCGATACCGATCAAGTGGACCTCGCGGGCGCCGAGAGCGTCGGCACTGCGAAAAATTTTGCCGATATTGAAGGCCGGCTTCAGACGGTCCAGGATGATGACGAATTCATGGGCACCCGGGCGGGCCAGCAGGTTGGCATTTTTCTGCCTTCGAAAGCGCTGCTGGGCGGCGATTCGTTCCTTATGAAGACGCCGTCGTATTTGCCTCAGTCCCATCGTCCCCGCGACCTCGCTCGCACCGCCTGCGATAGGGCGTGAAATGTGCCATCGTGGTGTTGGCCGCCAAAGCCCGTCACCAGCCGCGGATGAGAGGGCAGCAGGATTTCCCCCCACGGGCGCGACCCGGCGGCTAGGCCTAACATGCCCTTCCCTGGGAATCAAGGCGCACGCGCAACGCTCGGCTTACGGCGGCGCGGTCTGGTAATAGGGCCCTTGGTTGCAGCATGAGCGGAGGCGGATTTGATCACCAACACGCTGGATGGTATTGGTTATACGGCGGGATGCTGGCCTTTTAACCGGCAACGCCCGACGTTGGTTTTTATTCACGGTTCCGGCGGGGACCGCAGAATGTGGCAGGCCCAGATCGAAGCGCTGGCGGAAACGGCCAATACCCTGGCATTGGATCTGCCGGGACATGGCGCCAGCCGCGGCCCGGGGTATGACCGTGTACCGGATTATGCGCAGGCGCTGGCCGTGTTTTTAGAACGCCTCGCACCACCAGGCCCGATTCCCTGCGGGCTGAGCATCGGAGGCGCCATCGTATTGCAGTTGCTCCTCGATTGGCCGTCCCTGCTGACGGGCGGCGTACTGATCGGCACGGGAGCCAGGCTGCGGGTGCTTCCGGAGATTTTGGCAACCATCACCAACAACTACCCGGACTTCATTGATATGCTGGCCCAGTTCAGCGCTTCCCGTAAAACGGACCAGGCGCTGTTGCAGCCCTTTCGCGAGGCGGCCGCGGCCTGCGCCCCGGAGGTCACGGCCGGTGACTTCCACGCCTGCGACCGATTCGACGTAATGGCGCGTCTGGCTCAAATCGCCAAACCGGTGCTGATCATTTCGGCGGCGGACGACCGCCTGACGCCGCCCAAATACAGCGATTTCCTGGAAAAGCACATCACCGGCAGCCGACGGGTCCACATTGGGGATGCCGGACACCTTGTTCCCATCGAAAAACCAGACGCGGTCAATCAGGCTTTGACCGATTTTATCGCCGGCCTGCCCGACAAAGACAAAACGGTTGGTCTGCGCCGCGTTTTTCCTCCCGAGCGCTTTACAAAAAAATAGCAATCCGATAATCTTCCCTCCGGACGACGACCAATAACGCGCGTGTACCGCATGGGAGGAATGATGACCAACAGCAAAAAATACCGATGTGAGCAATGCGGCCTGCAGACTGAAATGGAGGGGGTGATCCCTGCGGTTTCCGAATGCTGCAAGGCCCGCTGGATTGAAGTGGAGCCGCTGCCCGCCTGCGGGATGCCGGCTTCGGCGGAACACTCCCGGTTCGATGGCGAAGAGGAACCCTGCGATGACGGGCGCTCGGGCTGAAGATTCGGCCGGCGGCCATAGCGTGGCTGCCCGCTGGCGGGCCTGATCAAGGCCGCTCTGTAAAAGGAAGGCAAACCATGACCAGGCAATTCGTTTACATGACGGCCGGCAGCCCGGAGGAGGCCCAGCGGATCGGCGAAGCGCTGGTAGAGCGCCGCCTGGCGGCCTGTGTCAACATCATCGATGGCATGCAGAGCATCTACCGCTGGGAGGGGAAGCTCCAGAGGGACCGCGAAGTGGTCCTGATCGCCAAAACAATCCGGGAACGTTTGCCGGATTTGATCGACACCGTGAAAACCCTGCACAGCTATGATTGTCCCTGCATCGTGAGCTTGGCTATCGACCACGGCCATGCGGCGTTTCTGGAATGGATCGGCACCGAGGTGGGTGTGGCCGAATAGCGGCTGTTTCCCGGGTGCCGCGACCACCGGAATGGGGGTGTGGAAGGCCTTTCCGTCCTGAATGCCCTTTCACGACGTCTGTATAAAATCCATGCCATCATCGCCGCCGCCGGCCCTGGGAGCAATCGGGTCGCGTTCGCCATTCGTGGCCTGCCGGTCCTTTGAAGGGCGGGCTGCCGGTGTGGCGTCTGCCACCGACGTCGGCGGCGGTCAAAATGCGGTTGCCGATTTAGCCCGGGTGCGCCCTGCGAACGGAACTTCCTTCCTTATCCGTCAGCGATGGGTTAACGGACGCTGACCTTGCGGTTGATTGCCCCACCCGCCGTCCAGCCAGTCGTTCTGTCCAACTGCCATGATGCGGCCGTGCGGCCCACCATTGGTGGTGCCGCTTGGCAGCGCGTGCCAAGCCGATCCGCCCGCAAGACCTCTTCGCGGCGCGCACCGACGCCCCTAAAACGGTGGCGGCCGGAAACGAACGCGTATATCCATCGCGGGGTTTAAACTCAATCCCCTCCCGCAGCGACAAGGATGGGCGCGCTGGGCAATGAACGGCATTCATCTGTTGACAGGATCTTTATAGCCATAATATACCAGAACAATTCCTTTCACGGCGTCATGACCAACGCGCCGAAACGGATCCGGTCCGTCGCTGAACCCATAATCTGGTCATTCCGATCGATACAGTTCGGAATTTTTTTTTAGCTGCGGAAGAAGATTGAATGGGAATCATCGTCAAGATTTGCCGCTGGATTGATGCGCTGAATACCTGGGTGGGGCGGATCGTGGCCTGGGCCACGGCCATCGTCGTCATGGTCGTTTTTGTCGATGTGGTCATGCGCTACGCCTTCAACATAAGCTTCGTTTTCACGCAAGAGCTCGAATGGCACCTGTTCGCCTTCATTTTCCTGATGGGGGCCGGCTACACGCTCCTGAAGGACGGGCATGTGCGGGTGGACATCATCTACCAGCGTTGCAGCCCGAAGACCCAGGCCTGGATCAACTTACTGGGGGTGCTTTTCTTCCTGATTCCCGGTTGCTACATGATCATCGCCACCTCGCTCAATTTTGTCTACAACGCCTGGGCCGTCATGGAGGGCTCCCCCGATCCGGGCGGCATTCCCTACCGTTTCATTCTCAAAAGCTTCATTCCGGCGGGTTTCATCCTTGTCCTGCTCCAGGGAATTTCATTAGGCGGCAAAAGCCTGCTGACGATTCTCGGCAAAGATATCGGGGCGGAGGAGGGTAAACGCTGATGTTCATGGAATACCTCCCCGGGTGGATGTTTCTGGCCTTAACGATCTTATTGATGGTGGGTTTCCCGGTCACCTTTACCCTCATGGGCACCGCCCTGACCTTCGGCCTGATCGGCTTCGGCTGGGATTTTTTTAATCTGCTGCCCCTGCGGATCTGGGGCGTCATGACCAATGTGACCCTGCTGGCCGTGCCCCTGTTTGTCTTTATGGGGGTGATGCTGGAACGCTCCGGCCTGGCCGAAGAACTGCTAGACACCATGGGGCTGGCCTTCGGGCGCCTGCGCGGCGGCCTGGCGATTTCCGTGGTGATCGTGGGGGCCCTGCTGGGGGCCTCCACCGGTATCGTGGGCGCCACGGTGGTGACCATGGGGCTGCTAGCGGTGCCCACCATGCTCAAGCGGGGCTACCAGAAGGAGTTGGCCACGGGCACGGTGTCGGCCTCGGGCACCTTGGGGCAGATCATCCCCCCCAGCATCGTCCTGGTTCTGATCGGAGACATCGTGGGCGTTCCCGTCGGGGATCTTTTCATGGGAGCCGTCCTGCCGGGTCTGGTGTTGGTGGGCTTGTACATTCTCTATATCCTGATCGTGGCCTTTCTCAATCCGAACTGGGCGCCGCCAATCCCCAAAGAGGAACTGGCTGAGCTGACCCCTCAAATTTTAATAAAGAAGTTCAGCCGCGCCCTGTTCCCGCCGCTTTTCCTGATGGTGGCGGTACTAGGCTCGATCTTTGCCGGCGTGGCCTCTCCCACGGAAGCTGCCGGGGTGGGCGCGGTGGGGGCAACCCTGCTAACCATCGCCAACAAAAAATTCAGCCTGAAAATCCTGCAGGAGGTGATGCATTCTACCATGCAGCTGACCTGCATGGTGTTCATCATCCTGGTGGGCGCGGCGTCCTTCGGGCTGGTCTTCCGCGGGATGGGCGGTGACCACCTCGTACGCGAATTTTTAGGGGGTATTGCCCACCATCACGGCCAGTGGACCGTGCTGGCTATTGTCATGGGCATTATTTTCATTATTGGATTTTTTTTGGATTTTATCGAGATCACCTTTATTCACGTGCCGGTGCTGGCGCCGATCATGATCGAGTTCGGGTTCGACCCGGCCTGGTTCTGCATCCTGATCGCCGTGAATCTGCAGACATCGTTTATGACCCCGCCCTTCGGGTTTTCTCTCTTTTACTTGAAGGCGGTGACGCCGCCCGAAATCAGCACCGGGGACATTTACCGGGGGATTATCCCCTTTGTGTTTTTCCAGCTGATCGGTTTGCTGATCGTGGTGTTCTTCCCTCAGCTGGTGACCTGGCTGCCGTCGGTCGTTTTCCGCTAACCACTGGCCGGGTGGTGGCACTGGGTACGACAGCGCGTTTTATGGCCATGGGTAACCTGTCCGTCATTTTCGCGTTGTGTCTTGTGGCATGTCGACGATTTGTTAGCGCGTATCATTTCCTTTAACCCGCAGCAAAGGAGAAGGAAGGTATGGAGAGACGTGATTTTTTGAGAAAAGCAGGTTTGGCAGCCGCCGGTGCCGTAGCGGCGGGCGCCGGTCTGGCCAGTTGCGGCCAACAGAAACAGGAAACGGCCCAAGGTCCGGCGGTCCAGCCCAAAAAGACCTACGAGTGGAAAATGGTCACCACCTGGCCGCCGAATCTGCCGGTGCTGCAGACCGGGGCGGAACGCTTTGCCAAACGGGTGGGCGAAGCCACCGGCGGGCAGCTTAAAATCGAGGTTTTTGCGGGCGGCGAACTGGTACCGCCCCTGGGGGTTTTCGATGCCGTTTCCGAGGGAACGGTGGAGTGCGGCAGCGGGGCCTCCTACTATTGGGCGGGCAAAGTGCCGGCGGCCCAGTGGTTTGCGGCGGTGCCCTTTGGTTTCAACCCCCAGGGGATCAATGCCTGGTTCTACAGCGGCGGTGGTCTGCAACTGTGGGAAGAAGTCTATGCCCCCTTCAACGTCATCCCGCGTCCCCAGGGGAACACCGGCGTCCAGATGGGTGGCTGGTTCCGCAAGGACATGAACACCATCGATGACTACAAGGGCCTCAAAATGCGTATCCCCGGCCTGGGCGGCAAGGTCATCAGCAAGGCCGGCGGCACCGTGGTGCTGCTGCCCGGCGGCGAGATCTTTACCTCGCTGGAGCGTGGTGTAATCGACGCTACCGAATGGGTTGGTCCCATGCACGACTTGCGCATGGGTTTTTACAAGGCCGCCAAGAATTACTACTATCCCGGCTGGCATGAGCCCGGGACCTGCCTGGAGGTCATGTTCAACAAAAAGGCCTATGAAGCCCTGCCCGTCGAGCTGCAGCAAATCATCGATGCCGTGGCCGCCGAGACCAACATGTGGAGTCTCAGCGAATTCGAGGCCGGCAACGGCGCCGCTTTGCAGACCCTGATCTCCGAGCACAATGTGAATTTGGTGCGCTTCCCGGAGCAGCTGCTGGCTGAACTGCGTAAGCTGGCCCAGGAAACCTTGGAAGAGGAAGCCGAGAAAGATCCTATGAGCCGCAAGGTGCACGAGGCCTTCAAGAAGTTTAAGGCTCAGGTAGGTGTCTGGGGTTCGGTCTCCGAGAATGCTTACTACAACGTGATTGCGGACAAGTATGCTTTGAAGCAGTAAATTAGGGCGACCTTTAAACGCTCCCCAACCATCCCCAACACTCCCTGCCGATTATGCAGGGGGTGTTGGCTCTGATGGCCCCGGTCGTTTTCGCCAGGCGGGCACGCGGCGTATCGCCATCAAGGCCTTCCAACAATTGCCGGCCATGGTGGGTGGGTTGTAATTGAGGCGGGCCTGGGATATGGAAATCAAAAGCGTGTCTTGTAAGGCAATTTCTTTTGAGTGATAACCGCACTCATATAAGGGATGGCGCCATGGAAGCTCAGCGGTATGACAATGGCGATCGCCGGTGCGGAGGTGATCGGCGACAATTTTCCTATTCCGATCATGTGCCCGAGCGACGCTCGGGGGAAGAGCGCCGCCGCCTGGGTGATCGCCGCCGAGGCCCGCGCCTCGGTCCCGAACACCGGAAAGGCGAAGCGTAATTTCCGCGCCCTGAAGGCCCAGATAATTTCCCCCTGCGCATCGTTGCGCTTGCTTTCCGCAATCCCCTCCCGCGCTTGACACCGACATCTTCCATGTTCAAAGACAAGACCAAAAATGGATCAGGGATCGATTCGGCGCCTCGGAAGGCATCGCCGATAAAAAATGATCCCAACCAGAGAGCTATTGTGGCGCCTTGAAATGCGCGCGGTGGTTTCCAAAACCCACCCAAAGCCCTTTGCCGGTGTTGGCCGC
>JASFFM010000211.1:0-7650 GCA_050124295.1 Desulfobacterales bacterium
ATACGGCAACGGCTTTTTCGCTAAAGCCCCCTGCATCGGACTTGCCCGCCCGGAAATCGGACGGAATCTCCGTATGGGATCTGCCCCTGAAAGGTCGCGTCATCTCCCGGCTCGATTCGTTTGCCTTTGGCAAGCTCCGCTGGTCGCCCTTTAACGCCACCCTAAGCATGGATACCGGCAACTGGCATTTCCGGATTGAAGATGCCGCCTTGTGCGGAGTTGAAACCAAGGGCGACATTCGGGTCACACGGGACACGATATCCCTTGCGCTGCAACCTGAAGCCCGTGAGAAAGACATCGACACCACCATAGCCTGCCTATTGGAAAAACCGGACCTGATCGACGGAAAATTTGCTCTGACGGGTCGTCTGGAAACCGAAGGCCCTCCCGCTATGTTGTCCCGTAATATTAACGGACGAATGAACCTCAGAGCCCATGACGGCCGTATCTACCGCTTTAACCTGCTGAGCAAGGCCTTGGCGGTTGTCAATCTTACGGAAATATTTCGTGGAAAACTGCCGGATCTGATGGAAGGGGGGTTGGCCTACGAAAGTATCGATATCGAGGTAGAAATGCAGGATAGCCTGCTCACCGTCAAAGAGGCCGTTATCGATGGTGCTTCGGCCAATATTGCCGGCCAGGGTACGATCGATCTCGTCACCGGCGAGACGGATATGATCGTACTCGTTGCGCCCTTCAAAACCGTGGATGCGATTGTAAAATTTACCCCCATCATCAACGATTGGCTGGGGGGCACGCTGGTCTCCATTCCGGTAAGTGTTACCGGCCAATTTTCCGATCCCGATGCTGTGCCGCTCTCCCCCAGCGCCGTTGGGAGCAGTCTGATGAATCTTATGAAAAAAACCGTTAATCTTCCCGTGAAAATCATCTCGCCTTTGTGGGAAACAGATGCGCCGGAAGATCAATAGACCGCCACGATGACATATTGATGTTCAGCCTGATTTATGGTTTGAATAGACCATTTTTTAAGGTGAGTTGTGCGCCAATCTCAGGGGCTGATGCCGACAGGGGGCTCGATGGGCATCAAAGAGCGCAAAAAACGCGAGCGCGAGATGCGGCGTCAGCAGATCATGGTGGCGGCCAAACGCGTATTTTCGCGGAACGGATTCGAAAAAAGCACCATGGAAGACATTGCTCGAGAGGTGGAGCTGAGCCCCGGCACCCTGTATCTATACTTTAAAAGCAAGGATGAATTATACGCCTCCCTTTGCCTGCGTGTCCTGCGCTTCATTAATGTCAAGGTGAAGCATGCCATCAGCGAAGATACGGACTACGAAAATAAACAGCGCGCCCTATTGAAGGCGATGAAAGACGTATATGCATTTGACCCCTTAATCCTTAACAATATGTTTCATCTGCAATCCAGCGATACGTTGCGAACCCTGTCGCCGGATTTGTTGGAGGAGATCAATGCGCTTTCACGTAAAGCGCTCCAATCCATGGCCCGCATGTTTGACCAGGGTATCAAAGCCGGGCTTGTTATCGAACGCAACCCGCTTGCCCTGGCGGATATTCTCTGGGCCCTTTTCTCCGGCATTGTCCTCTGGGAAGAGAGCAAAAAAATGATTGACACGGATCGCAACGACTTGGAAAGATCCTTCCAGGTGGCTTTCGATATTTTCGGCAGAGGACTTCGCAAATCCAATCCGTAAAGCATTCCTTTATTCCGTTCAATCTATACGGCAATGGTGACACTGTTGGTACGGCGGCGCATCCGGGCATATCATAATGCGAAGACCAAACGGCAGGCTACCGCAGGTCTGCTCATCATTTGTCTTTTGTTAGGGTGCACCGGTGTCACACCACCGGAAGCATCGCATAAAATCAATTCAAACGCTGTCATCCAGAAAATTTCTGAACCTTTCGACTTGCGCGAGCGCCCCTGCCGGCTATCTTTCGTATACACGATCCGCTACGAAGAAAGCGACAATGCAATCGCCACGGGCCCAAAAAAATCCCTTCGCAATGGATACCGCAGGGTAATCCAGGGAAGATTGGAAAGTCGGTCATCCGGGGCTGATATGGCCTGGCAACTCGAAGTCACCCGCATGGAGATCAACGGGAACCCGGTCAGCCACCAGCAGGCGGCCCTGACCATGGGGCAGTTTATGACCGGCCAAGGGGGGATAAAAAAAGCGTGGCAAATTCGATTGCCGGCTTATGAAGACACGGGTGCCAGCCGGTTTTTTTCCACGGAACGCTTGGCGGCCCTCAAAGCGGATACCCGTGCGTTGGCAGAGGATCTCGTCCCCTACCGTTTTAAACGTGCTGTGAAAACCGGTGACAAACTGCTGCGGCTAAATTTGAATGCCCTACCCGTGTTTCTCGATCAGACGGGTCTTGATTCTTCCGCCGGGCGTGAGGTGACGAACGTTGATCATCTGGTCCTTATGACCGATGGGTGGCGACAGTACCGGGGGCGGCGTGTATTGAAGGCTAGCGCACGACAACGCCTCGATTTCGACACACGTAAAACGGGCCAGCATCACCGTCTGGTCGTTGAGGCCATTTATCTGCTAGACGGCCGTACAAGTTGCCCCGTTGCCGGGTACATAAACCTTGATCTGCAAACACGCTATCTATCGTATACGCGGAGGACCCGTTTGATAAAAGAAATGAATTATCAGTTGCAGAATTGAACCCCATGCGAGGAGACGGGTGGCGCCTGTAGCTCGGACGTACACGGTATCGTCAAAAAAGCCCTTGCAATCGCAGGAAAGCATATTTTCCTCATCCCGCTGGCATTCAACCATCAAGGAGGTAAGGAATGGGCATGACATTTAAGCAAGATGACGCGGAAGAAACCTACGAAGACTATGATGCATACGCTGCCCTCAACCGCCAGGGCTTTCTTCGTAAACCCTTTGTTCCCTATATCGCCGCCGGTGTCGTAGCGCTTGCGGTGATCCTGGGTTTTAGTCTTTTTGGCGCGCGCTACCAGAATGATGAGCTGTCCGAAAAAATAGCCCTTCTGGACAAACACTTGGCGGACATTGAATTTCGCTTGGGCAATCTCGAACAGGCCAATGCCGGTGCAGAAAGTACCCCACGTCTCCGGGAAATGGTTGAAACCCAAGCCAAGCAATTTCAGGCCTTAGAATCCAAATTGGGCCAAAATCTCAACCAGATCAACAGCAAACTGGCCGCCCTTGAAAAAAACCAACAGCGGTCGGCACCAACCACCGCCAGCCCACCGCCGGCCCGAAAAGCGAAGGCCGCATCCGCCAAGGTTCATGTTGTCAAGGCCGGTGAAACCCTCTACCAGATTAGCCGCAAATACGATTTAACCGTCGATGAGCTAAAAAAACTAAATAACATGGGCAATACGGTAACGATCCGTCCTGGGCAGAAGCTGGTGGTCGGCAATCGCTAAAAAACCGGCGCCTGGATTTTATCCAACGCCCTCAGCCCGTCGGTATAGGTCGATCCTGCCGGAAAGAACGCTGATGAACCCGATTGCAGAAATTTTCCTCGACACCACCGCCATTTTGACGATCGTTTGCGGAATGGCCGGGTTTATGCTGTCTGTGGGATTGATCTTTTTCCCCGGGCGCACGCGGGCAATCGACAAATTCCTCAGCCGCTCCTATCACCTCAAAGAAGGTCTGGCTTATTTTGACCAGACGGTTCGCAATGAACTGCCGATTTACAGGCATCCCGCCATTTGGGGAGCGTTTTTCATCTTCGGATCAGCTGTAACCCTGATTTTCCTTTACTTTGGTTTGGATTCAAATCGTTTGTTGACGGTCTTGGGTTTACAAGAAACCCAACGCCTGCTGGGAGGAATGGTGCTCGAGGTCATGGTGCTGACGGGCAAAATGGCAGGTGTCATCGGCATGGTCCTGGGTCTTTTCCTGATGATTGCCCCGGATCGTCTGCAGAAAATCGAAAAACGGCTGAACGCATGGATTGCCACCCAACCGATCGTGGACCGGTTGGATGTTTTCAATCATATCGTCAATCTTTTCTCCTTTCGCCACCCCATCCTGATTGGTTCGATCGGCCTGCTCTTGTCCACCGCCCTGCTTGCGCTGGCCATCGCCAACTTTTTTTAGCGGCCCCTAATTGAGGCCTCTCCAAGACCACATCACCATCCGCCGCCCGGTTTGGGGCCAACGCCTTCGGCGTCGCCGGTCATTTCTTGGTGCCCTCCCGCTGGCTGAGGTAAATCCCCACAAAAACAAGACCAGAGGCGAGATATTGAAACAAAGTAAAATGTTCGTCCAGGATCAGTACTCCCAGCAGAACGGAAAACACGGGAATCAGGTTAATAAAAACCGAGGCGCGGCTCACAGGTATGCGGCTGACACCGAAATTATACAAACCGTAGGCCCCCAGGGTAACCACTGCGCCAAGGTAGCCGACAGCCAACGTTGCCAAAGGGTCGAATCGATCGGGGAGAACCGTCGCCGGGAGAAAAAGAAAGGGGAGGAAAAATACGGTTCCTACGAATGCCTGCACGGCGGTCAGAAAAAAAGGTGAATAGCGGGCCGTCAACCGCTTGAGGCTGATAATATAGCCCGTGGCGCATACCATGGCCATGAATTCAAGAAAATTTCCCAGGAGCGGATCGGGTGCTTCGGGCGATGGGTGGCCGGCACTGCTCAACCAGCCAGCCCCGACGATTGCGATACCGAAGCCAACCACCGTGCGGACGGTGAGCACCTCGCCAAGCACCAGACGAGCACCCACGGCCACCATCAGGGGCAGCATGGCCGTAATCATACCAGCCTGGGATGCGGCTGTGAGTTCCAATGCGCGGGCCTCAAAAAGAAAATACAGACATGGTTCGCACAGGGCCATAAAAAGAAGGGGGCGCATGTCGCGGCGCAGGTACGGTAGGGCTGATCGAAACCCCGGGATAAAGGGTGCAAAACAAATGCTGGCCACAATCATGCGGCCGAAAATCACGACCATGGGATCATAGCTGCGAAAGGCCAGTTTCAGCGCGACAAACGAACTGGCCCACAGCAGCATGGCCAACACCAGACCGGCATACGCAAAGATGGGGGATTGCAGACGACCCGTCATGGGGATTTAAATTCCTGGTGGCAGTAGGTTTCGGGCAGCGATTGTTGCCAGCTCACAAGCGCACCATTGGCCAATTGGCCTGTATCCTTCACGCGTTCCGGATGGCGCTGGACTTCACGGAAGGAAACGCCTACATTGCCAGAATGATAAGCAAAAAACAATCTCCGGATAGCCAATACCATTATTCTCCGGCTGCCCGGCGGCCGCTGTGGCTGGCACCCCTGCGGGGGATCACCGATGCGGTCTACCGCAGTACCTATGCTGAGCATTTCGATGGTCTCGATATGGCGGTGGCACCCTTTGTGACCACTCATCGCGGCCGGCGCATCAAGCCGGCCCATGTGCGTGATCTGCAACCGGAAGATAACCGCATGCTGCCGGTTATCCCCCAAATTTTAACCAAGAGTGCAGAACAATTCATCACCCTGGCCAGGCATCTATTTGACATGGGCTACGGCACCATCAATTTGAATTGCGGGTGCCCGTTTCCCCAAGTCGCCAATAAGGGGCGCGGTTCCGGACTGCTCAGCGACCCGGACCATTTAGATCGCCTCCTGGACAGGGTCCTTGCACGTATTCCCAATCGGCTGTCGATCAAAACACGCCTCGGGCGGCATCGCGGGGAAGAAATTTTTACGGTGATGCCCGTCTTTAACCGCTACCCGCTACAAAATGTCATCGTCCATCCGCGCACGGGTGTCCAGATGTATTCCGGTACCCCGGACCTGACCACCTTTGACTGGTGTCTGCGCCATTGCCGACATCCAGTGATCTACAATGGCGACATTACCGATTTGGCGGGCTTTGAGGCTCTCGTCGGCCGATTCGAAGGCGTTTCGGGTTGGATGATTGGCCGGGGTGTATTGGCCAACCCTTTCTTACCCGGCCTGCTCAAAAAGGGTTCAACGTTGGATACGGCACAGAGAACAGATCGTTTTCGTCTATTTCACAACGTCTTGTTCGAACGTTACCGGGATCGCTTAAGCGGCCCGGGTCATCTGCTGGACCGCATGAAGGGTCTTTGGAAATATTTCGCCCAGGGGTTTCGGGACAGTGATAGGGCCCGTAAACGCATCCACAAGTCCCGGACCATCGGGCAGTATCGGAAGGCTGTGGCAGCCTCTCTGGAGGGCGGTTTGCGATGGGTGGATTAGGAACCTTCGGTTCCAAAGACCATCCCCACCGCATCGCCTCTAGCGACCAACCCGCAGTGCTCCCCAGAGTTGTGAGAATAGCATCCCCGACAACATGAGCGCGCATCCGAACATGGCCCGCCCCGTCAGTGTTTCGTTAAGCAGCCACCACCCCCCGATGGCGGCAAAAACGGCCTCCATGCTGAGAAATATGGCAGCATGGGTGGGATGGGCATCTTTTTGGGCGACCACTTGCAGGGTGTAGGCCACGCCGACCGACCCCAGTCCACCATAAAGGATGGGCAGGGTGGCTTGCCGCAGCCCGGCCCAGGTCGGGGACTCCAGTGCCGCGGCGGTCAGCAGACTCAACAGCGAGCAAACCGCAAACTGCGTAATGGCCAGCTTCAGTGCATTCATACGGGGAGATAGGCGACCAATGATCAACACGTGGGCGGCCCAGAAAAAAGCTCCGATAAGAACCAGCAGGTCCCCCCAGGCAATGGTCATTTCCTTGGTAATGCATAAAAAATAGAGCCCCAAGGCCGCCAATAGGGCCCCCAACCAGGAGCCCAGATGGGTTCGTTGGCGGAGAAACAGTCCCATCATCGGCACGATGACGACATACAGCCCGGTGATAAAGCCGGCATTACCGGCCGTTGTATACACGAGCCCGACCTGCTGCAGGGAAGCACCACAAAAAAGAAACACGCCGGCCAGTCCCCCACCCCAGAGCTTGGTTTGCGCACTGGCCCGGGGAATCAGTTCCTGGGCCGGGGAATTCTCGTCTTTGGTCATCCAGAGCAGTGGGATCAAGGAAATGCTGCCCAAGGCGAACCGTATGCCATTGAAGGTATACGGTCCGACATAATCCATACCGACCCGTTGGGCCACGAAGGCAAATCCCCAGATGATGGCCGTCAGCAGCAGTAACGCGTCGGCACGGTATGTTCGAACCTTCATAAAGGCTAACCTTATTCCATGGGCTAAAAACCGAAGAGGGACCATATACGGTCGATGCATCGGCGTCAACCAGAGTGCACGAGGCCGTCAACACGATTACATAGAGCGGCGTGGGGGGAAGGTCGGCAATTCGGCGGCGGGCTTGTGATGGATTACCATCATGCCCGCTGCGATGAGAACCAGCGCCAGCCATAAGTTGGGGTAGAGGGGCTCGCTTAAAATCCAGCCGGAGAGGACTACGCCCACCAGGGGCATGATGAATACAAACGAATGCAATGTCACCGCGCCATATATTTTAAGCATGCTGTTCCAGGCAATGAAACCGAAGGAGGCGGTCACAAACGTTTGGTAGATGACGGCCAGTAGCGCTCGCATGGAGAAGTACTTCAGGACGGCATCATCAAACCAATACGCCTGCAGAAGGAAAAATGGCAGACCGAAAACCATGGAGTACAATACGATGTGAAAGGGGGCGAATCCGCCGATAATGCGTTTGATGAAGACG
>JASFFM010000212.1:0-7649 GCA_050124295.1 Desulfobacterales bacterium
GGCGATGACGACGATCAGATCGACGCGCGTGGCCAGCGATGGCGCCACTTCATCCCTTGCATGTCCGGCAGAGCATGTTCGCACGGTTGCCACCATCTGCCAGCCGGCCGCGGTCATCCGGCGACGAACCGGTGCAACAAGCTCGGGCGCGCGACCGCGACCGGCGTCGGCATGATAAATGATGGCCGCTTTACCGGGAGTCAACATGCCAAAATCATATCAGGAAATGCTAAGTTCTCCAAAGCCCCCGCGCGTCGCAGGGCCACGGAAATAAACCCAGGTCACCCTTTTGTCACCCCAGAAGATGATCGCGTCCGCAGGGGCAGGATTCGCACGGCCGGCTTCAAGGGGTTGTTCCGGTTTGCCGCCGGTGGGATGGTTTTTTTATCCCTTGAGGATCGATTTTTCCTCTTATGCCGGCACTGGTCGGTGCCGCCTTTCGGCCCTCCTGTACTCTACATCCGAACCGAGCGCAAGGCTTTGGCCACACAGTCGATCGCCTTGAATCTCCTTATAAGCAATGCGGGGTCGACGATTAGGGGTGCCAAGCAGGAACCATCATGCAAGGACCTGATGCCCCGGCACGGTCCCCGGGCGTACCCCCCTGGGTGATCGTCCCCTATTATGACCAGGACCGCCTCCGTTTCCTGCCGGCAAAAGCAAAAAGCCTCCCGGAGCTTATCCAACAGAAGCACCATTTGCCATGCATCCACCCGAAAATGGATCGAAGGAAATCCGGTGGCTGAAAGCGGTTGTGCGGTGATCATGGTCCGACGGACAGGCGCGGGGGCGATGATGCTGCTGGATGCTGACGGAACGGCGAAAGCCCCGATACGATCCTCCAGAGTGTTTTCCGAAAACCAATTGCTTGCGTTTCTTTTTCAGGCCACATGGGATAAGGGTGAATTCTGAATGGTGAGGCGCAGTGGCGGCAGTTGCTGAAGGATCGTTCCAAATTCACTTATCCCTCATGTTGATTGTTTTTAGAGACTTGATCGTCGCCAAATCATCTTGTATGATGCGCCTGTTTTCAGGTATATGATCCTCATTCTGGTTGTTTTCTAACTAAAAAAGTATGCAGTGATTCAGGGAGGATAGCGGTGAAAAACTATCTGGTCAAAGACTTGATGGTGCCCCTGTCGGAGTATGCCACCGTGCCGGTGGGGTCGACCCTCTACGAGGCCATGCTGGCCCTCGAGAAAGCCCAGGAAGAATTCGATCACACCAAATACAAACATCGCGGCATCTTGATTCTTGATAAAGACAATCGGGTTGTCGGCAAATTGAGTCATTTGCATGCCCTGAGCGCGTTGGAACCCATCCAGGATGACGCTTCGAGCATCCTCGCTTTGGACCAGTTTGGTTTCAGTCCCCAGTTTGTCCGCGGTCTGCGCAAAAAACAGCGACGGCAGGCAGCGCCTCTGGAGGACCTCTGCAAGAAGGCCGTCGCCTTGAAAGTGGAGGATTTCATGCACATCGCTGCCGAGGACGAGTTCATCGACCATGAAGCCTCGCTGGATATGGCCATTCACCAATTGGTCCAGGAAAAGCTCTTATCGCTGCTGGTTACCCGGGAGGGCAATACCATCGGCATCCTGCGTCTGGCAGACGTCTTTGCCGCCGTTTATCACAACATGACCGCATGCGCGCTCTAACAGGAAAGCCAATGAAAGCACTACAGGATCTATTCGACCGTATCGTCCAACGGGTCAACATCAACCTGCGGGAACTCAAGTTTGACGTCCAGCCGTTTGTCAATGACCTGATTCCCTTTGACCAAATGACCAAGTTTTACGCTTTTTACGGCATTACGCCGCACCATCCCCTGGATTTCCGTTTCCGACATTCCAACCTGGCGGGCAGCTATTTCTTAGGTAAATGCTGCACCACCAACTCGATTCTGTACAAGAGTGACATCCGGGGCGACGAACTCAAGAAAAAGGGTGACGTGTACACCTATAAGAATTTTCAGATTCCGGTATCTGAAGATGAGGCCATCCGGATTGAAGACAGTTTGCTGATCAAGACTCTGGTGCACTGTTTCACCCATGATCCGGAGACGTTGGAAAATTTCTTTATCACCAACACCGTTGCGACTCATTACGCCAATATACACGGATCACCCACGGACGGTAGTTTTTTGGGCCCATTTGCCACCGTCGATCTAACCACTATGAACGACTGCGTGCTCGGTGCTTTCTCATATGTTCAGGCCGGTGAAATCAGCCATCTCGAGATAGCGCCTGGCACCATCTGGGTTCGCAGTCCGGATCAATTCAATTTTATCTACCGCTATCCGCAGGCTAAATTACGCCGATACATCCATTTCACCCCCGGTCGGCAACCCGAAGGTGAATTTATGAATTTTGTGGACCAACGCAAGGAAGCCTTTGAACGCCTTTTTGAGTCCGTCAAGCTGGCTCCTGTTGATATTCCCGATAGTGCATCCCTGGATCGCTATGCTGTGATCCTGCCCAAAACAGTGATCAGCGAAAAGGTTTTGGTGGCTGAACGTGCTTATCTCGAAAATGCCTACATGGGTGTTGGGGCCAATGCCCAGGAGAATTGCTACATTATCAATTCACGTTTGCAGGGAAACAATGTAACCGCGCACGGCGGCAAGATTATCGAAGCCGATCTTGCGCCAAACGTGTTTGTCGGGTTCAACAGTTTCCTTCGCGGCCGATCCAACGGCCGCCTGAGCATCGGCAAAGAATGCATCATCATGCCGCATACCATCATCGATATCGAAAAACCGCTATCCATACCTGCCGGTCACCTCGTATGGGGGTTGATTACCAGCCAGGCCGATCTCGATACGAACAGCATATCGCTCGAAAAACTTTCCATGGTTAAAGACAGTCTGTGTATTGGCGATATGTTTTTTGAAGGGGAAGGCGCAGCCTTCGTTTCCGCTTTCCAGGGGCGCATTCATCACATTCTGGAAGCCAATGGGGCTTTTTTCGATGGCCAAAACAAACGGGGTCATGCCCAGAAAAATCAGAACATATCGTTTAATACCATTCAACCTTATCCGGATGGTGACCTGGAGGGGGTCTATCCGACCATCATTATTCGACCTTGAGTTATTCGCAATTAATGCCCGCGGTTTGACATCGGCGGGTACCAAGATAGCGGGCGGTTCGATGCACGACCGCCTGTGTCGTCTTTCCAGGCAAGAAGCTGTGTGAGCGAAATCGGTTGATCGCGTGCGATACCATCCTGCCGGATCTTTAATCTTTTAGATCTCCCCCTATTAGCGGGAACTCAGTCTGATGACATTGACACCGCCGACTAGACCCCCAAAAACCTCTCCATAGCCGTAAGACCAACAAGAAAACCGCTTGACCATACTCCTTTTTCCTGACTAGGGGATTAGCATGCCACCGCTTTGACAACTCTTTCTGGCCTTTCCGAGCCGATATTGAATATTGACTCAAACGGCTTTCTGGGCTAAGTGCTGATGAATTTTCATGATGCCATGGATGCTTGTAGCCAAACAGGCCAGTTGACTGCTGGATCGAGGCTGTGGTGGCCTTAAAGCGAATTCGTGGAGATGCTGCGGGCAGTGTCAATCAATACAATGAAGACCGCTTTTGAGTCATAAGGGGGGTTACTATGAAATCAAGCACCGTATCTGAACTGATGATCCCGCTATCCGAGTACGCCACTGTGTCTGAAGAAGCCACCCTATATGAAGCCATCCAGGCACTGGAAGAGGCCCAGGCGGAATTCGACCAGACCCGCTATCGGCACCGCGCCATTCTGGTTTTTGATAAAAATGGTAAAATTATCGGCAAAATAAGCCAGTTAGATGCCTTGAAGGCGCTGGAGCCCAAATACACGGAGCTGATTACCGATGGGACCACCCGTCATCTGGGGTTCAGCACGAAATACATCGAGGGTATGCTGGAGCAGTTTTCCTTATGGGCCGGCCCCTTGACGGATATATGCGGGAAAGGCGCTCGTCGCCGCGTGAAAGACATTGTCCACGCACCGGGGGAGACAGAATACATCAACCAGAAAGCCTCCCTGGACGTGGCGATTCATCAGTTGATCGTGGGAAGCCATCAGTCGCTGCTGGTGCAAGACGACAATAGAGATATCATTGGTATCCTGCGGCTTACAGACGTATTTGCAGCGGTTTTTCACACCCTCAAAGAGTGTAAATTTGACACCTAGACCGATCTGAACAGAATCGGTCCCCAAATACAGTAATCTGACTGAGGAGGAAGGTAAGATGAGCGACGGTGTGGCTGGTGCCCCAAGCCAGATTAACTGGAGAAAATTGATTTGCCTCTTTACCGGGATGATCCTGTTTACGGTGGTCTATTATTCGCCAAGTTGGCCGGATGCCATCGACCCGATGGGCAAGCACTTTGAACTGACGCGGGAAGGCAAAGGCGCCTTGGCGGTCTTTCTTCTGGCGGGCACCTGGTGGGTTTTCGAAGTGGTCCCCATCGGGGTGACCAGCCTGGCCATCGGTGTACTGCAGGCCCTGTTTCTCATCCGGCCGGCGAAGGTGGCCTTCAAGGACTTCATGGATCCGTCGGTCATGTTCATCTTCGCCTCCATCGTCATCGGTCTGGTATTCACCAAAACCGGACTGACCCGGCGGCTGGCCTATAAGATGCTGGCGATTGTGGGGGAAAAGACCAGCATGATCTACCTGGGCTGCTTTGTGGTGACCTCGGCACTGACCCATATTATGGCGCATACCGCGGTGGCGGCCACCATCTACCCACTCCTGGTGGCAATTTACGCCCTTTACGGTGAGGGGGATAAGCAGACCCGATTCGGTAAAGGCCTCTTTATCGGAATGGCCTATGTGGCGGGGGCTGGCAGTATCGTCACCCTGCTGGGTGCCGCCCGTGGCGCGGTCGCCTTGGGGTTTTATACCGATATCGTGGGCGAAACGATCTCCTTTTTCGAACTGACCTATTACATGTTCCCGGTCGGCTGGCTGATGACGTTCCTGCTGTGGGGCTTTTTCATGATTTTCTTCAAACCGGAAAAGACCACCATTCCGGGCTTGCGCGAGAAAGCCAAACGCCTTTACAGTGAGTTGGGACCGCTGACGCGTGACGAAATTGTGGCCACCCTCATCGTGGGCGCCTGCATCCTGACCATGTCCCTGCGGTCTTTCGTCCCCATCCTGAAGCCGGTGGACAAAACCGGCATCATCCTGATCTCCACGATCCTGTTCTTTGTGACCGGTATCCTGGATATCGACGACCTGGAATCGGTGCCCTGGAACATCATCCTGCTGTTTGCCGGTGCCATGAGCATCGGGTTCTGCCTCTGGGAAACCGGGGCGGCCAAGTGGCTGGCGGTAAACTGGCTGGTGATGTTCACGGAAGCCAACTGGTTCATTTTTACCATGAGCATCGCTTTTTTCGTGATGATGATGACCAACTTCATCATGAACGTGGCCGCCATCGCCATCTCCCTACCGGTGGCCTTTGTCATCGCCCCCTATCTTGGGGTGGCCGCCGAAGTTATCCTGTTTGCTGCCCTGGTGGTGGCCGGCATGCCCTTTTTGCTGCTGGTGGGGGCGGCGCCCAATGCCATCGCCTACGATTCGAAACAATTCTCAACGGGTGAATTCTTTCTGTACGGGATTCCGGCCAGCATCATGCTGATGGCCGTGACGGGTTTTGCCGTATATGTCCTCTGGCCCATTATGGGTATGCCCGTGACCCTCCCGCCGCAATAGTATCGAATGGTTGAAAAGTCCAACCCCGGCGCTTCCACTTCGGAAGGCCGGGGTTTTCCTTGCGGATCGGATACCCGCTCATCGCCCGCAACGTTGCCCTGCGCGCAGCATGTCTTCAGTGGGCTGAGAGCAGCGTCAACATGTCCCCTTCATCGTTCTAACCGATGATGCGTGCCGAGATGGCGATCTCTTCGTCAAGGGTTCCACGCCACTGCTCAAGAAGATACCTATTCTCTGTGGTGATGCGCGCGATACCACGGAAAAGGGAATCCGATCAATGCGCCCCGGCCGATCCAACTGGTAGGGCTATCCCGGGGAGGTCAAAAACAGAGCGGCTGGAAGGTCCATCCACGCTGTTCAGCCCGGAAGGATTAAAGATCACATTTTAAGAGGCGTTCGCGAACGACTTCGAAGATATCGCCAAAGCGCACAACACCGGTCACCGTATCGCCACTTTTGACGATCAGCGGTTGATGCACCCCCATGACATAGAGACTCAGCGCTTTTTCCATGCTTTCGTCTTCCTGAATATATTCCGATTTTTCCGGAATGTGCATGGCGTCGGCAACCCTTACCCCGCCGCCACGCGCACATACATCTTCCACGGGTTCCAACCAGAGATCCAATTCCTGAACCGCTTTGCGCACAAAGCCGTCGGTCAGGGTCTGCTCTTGCTGGGATTTTTGGACTTTCCGGTAGTTGGGTTCCAAAACCCGGAAGATATCGATCATGGTGACTTTACCGACAAAACGCCCCTTTTCATCGACGACAATCGCATCGCGATGGGCGTGCCCCCCTTCGATCTGACGTTTTTTTTCAATGGCCGCCAGTACATCGACCAGACGATCTTCTTTTTTGACCGTCACGTAATTCGCGATCGGGATCATCAAATCTTTGATAGCATTCGCTTTCACGTCTTCACCTCATCGAATCCGTTGTTAAGTGATTGGGGTAACAGAAGAATACAAACTTGACGGCGAGCATAGCAAAATTCGGGGCCAATGAAAATGACCAAGAAGGCTTGGAATGGCCCGTCCGCAGTATTGCCAACCCACCCAGTAGGGCTGGGGCGATTTTCATGTCTCGCCCAAATTATTGACGGCAAAGCCCCAGTCGACCAGGTGATCGAGGAAGGCGTCGATGTATTTATCGCGCCGGTTTTGGTAGTCCAGATAATAGGCATGCTCCCAGACATCGAGAACCAGCAGGGGTTGCATGCCCCCCACGATGGGCGATTTCGCATTGATGGTATTTAGAACCTCGAGTTGGCCTTGGTTGAGGACCAGCCAGGCCCATCCGCTGCCAAAACGATTCAAGGCAGCGGCCATAAATGCTTTCCGAAAGGCTTCGTAGCTGCCGAATGACTTTTCCAGCCACTCCGCCATGAGGCCATCGGGGGGACCGCCACCGTTTGGTTTCATGCTATTCCAGTAAAAGGTGTGATTGAATACCTGGGCGGCATTGTTGAAAATATCGTTCTGTTGACAGGCTTTGGGCCGGTAGGACTGGCGCATGATTTCCACCAGGGGTAGTTTCTCCAGACGGGTATCGCGCACCAGTCGGTTAGCCTTGCGAACATAACCGCGGTGGTGTTGGGCGTAATGGAGGCGAAGTGTTTCTTCGGAAAGATAGGGCGCCAGTTCGTCTTCTCCATAGGGCAGGCGAGGCAGTCGAATGGGCTGGTCGGTATCATCATCATCGCGGGTACAGCCCCATCCAACCAACCCAAGCGCCGTCAGCGCACCTGCGCCAACGGACCATTTCAGAAAGGCCCTTCGTTGCATGGACAACCTCCTTGTCTTGTTTGTGGTCCCCATCCGGTGAAGATTTCGCGAACAACCACCAGCGCCTCGCGGCGCACGAAGCGGGGCCCCGCGCTCTGGCGGATCCTGTCACTCCGACGCGGCCGGTAGTGTGGGTCTGACCTTTAAAA
>JASFFM010000213.1:0-7648 GCA_050124295.1 Desulfobacterales bacterium
ACCGATCGGTGATGACAACGAACTGCCAGGGTTGGGCATTGCCGGCACTGGGGGCCATCATGGCAGCACCCAGCAGCTCGCGCACGATGTTTTCCGGCACGGGCTGATGGGTATATTTTCGAATACTGCGTCGCTGGTAAATTGCTTCCAATACGTCCATGGGATACTCCGGGTTCAAGGGTGGGTTGCCGTACCCTTCGCTTAAGCCATTGCGATGCGCTTGTAAAGACGCCAATTTCATGTGCGTTATAGACCTTGATGGGGTAAAAAGCCTGTGGTTGTCCCATGAAAGGTGGCCGGCGCGGACCGTTTGATCATCAAGACACTAAGCCTTGCAGCGGCACTGCTGACAAAAGAGGAGGGTGATGATGCGACGATTGCTGTTGTTCTTTGTGTTGGCCATCGGTGGGTGTGTGGCCATACCTGCGGATATCGAACCGGTGCGAGGGTTCGAACTGGAGCGCTACCTGGGCCGTTGGTATGAAATCGCCCGCATGGACCACTCCTTCGAGCGTGGGCTGACCCGTGTGACCGCCGAATACAGCCGGCAGGCCGACGGCCGCATCCGGGTCGTCAACCGGGGTTATCGGCCCCAAGACGACCGTTGGAAGACGGCTGAAGGTGTTGCCGATTTCGTGGGCCCAAAGGACGTGGGACGGCTCAAAGTATCCTTCTTCGGCCCCTTCTACGGCGGCTACAACATCATCGCCCTCGATAAGGAGAACTACGGCTACGCGCTGGTTTGCGGTCCGAACCGCTCCTATATGTGGATACTGGCCCGGGAACCCCGTCTGGACCCGGCCGTGCTCGAGGATCTTCTGTCCCGGGCGCGGACCCTCGGGTTCGCCGTCGATCAGTTGATCATGGTGGAACAGGGGCCGGTTGAACGCCCATCTGCCGGGGGAGCATGATGACCATGCGACCCAATTCTTTTACCGGCGATGACTGTAGTGACGGCCTGCGGGAACGGATGGCCACCAATCTACGCCGGTTCTCTGTGTGTGCAGGGCCTTCTCCGGCGCAGCCGCGGGCGGCGGTGGCCATCACGGTGGTGGAAACAGGTCATGGGGCGAACCTCGATGGGCTGCCGCAGCATGCGCACTGGGATCGTCGTCCGGCCCTGGTCCTGACCCGGCGGGCGGCGGCACTTCGCAACCATGCCGGCCAGTGGGCGCTTCCCGGCGGACGCATGGAAGACGGTGAGCGCCCGGAAGACACGGCCTTGCGGGAGCTTGCCGAAGAGGTGGGGGTCGCCTTGGCGCCTGAAAATGTCATGGGCTGCCTGGATGATTTCAGCACCCGCTCCGGCTTTACCATTACGCCGGTGGTGGTCTGGGGCGGTCGCGGGGTCCGCTTGACCCCCAACCCGGAAGAGGTGGCCTCGGTGCACCGTATTCCCATCCAGGAATTCATGCGCGACGATGCCCCTATTCTCGAGACCATTCAGGCGCACCGGCATCCTGTCCTGCTCATGCCGGTGGGAAATAGCTGGATTGCAGCACCCACGGCGGCAATGCTGTACCAGTTTAGGGAAGTGGCCATCATGGGCAAGGAAACCCGCGTGGCTCATTTCGAGCAGCCTTATTTCGCCTGGCATTAAATCGGCAGCGGGCTCCGGCGCCCGCGCCTGCGAATAGAGCGACAGGCCACCATGGCGGATCAAATCACGATTTCCTTCGGGGTGTTTCTGCTGCTGCTGGCCTTCGATCCCCTGGTCATCGAGGCGGTGCAGCGCCATGCCCAATCCCAGGACATGCCCTTGAAAGTGGTTCAGAGAAAGATGATGCCTTACGGCCGGGAGACGGTGCCGTCTTTCAACGCCGATCGCGCTATTCGAATCGGGTACTGGGTGGCCAAAAAAATCGCCCGGTTGCTCTACCGCGTGCGGGTCGGTTTGATTCGCGAAGCGCACTACACTTGCATCGAGCCTCAATCGACGGTCGTTTTTGTAATGAACCACCGCGCCAACATGGACAATATTCGGGTGGCCGCTTTGGTCCATCGCCGATCGGGCAATCCCCTCTACCGGCGGGTCCTGGAGCGCTATATCCCCATGGCCACCCGGGAGGGCGTCGGCCGGGCCGTGCTCCTGGAAGGTGGTTTGAGCCGCGACGGACGCCTGCGCAACCCCAAACTCGGCCTGGTGGAATACATGCTCAGGGGGGTTTAATCCGTTCGAGGATTGCGACATCGTTTCATTCCGGTGGACATCAATTACGATCGCACCCTGGAAGACCCCAGCCCGCTGCGGGCCCTGGACCCCGGGGTCCAGAAGCGTAACGCCGGGTTCGTGGTCCGTACCACGGCAGACGTTATCCTCCGCGGCATCGTTTTGATGGTCCTCAGTCGTTGGCGGTGCTACGGCTACGCCTGCGTCAATTTCGGCATGCCGGTATCCGCCCGGGGCTACTGCCGTGAGCAGGCGGTATGCTTTAATACCCTGCTGCGGGACGAACGGTTTCCCCAAATCGAGCGGTTTTGCCGACACATCATGACGAAGATCACGCAAGTGGTGCCGATCCAGCCGGTATCCCTGGTCCCCAGGGTTTTTCTGGCGGCCGGGGACCCGGACATCCTGGAGATCGAACGCCGCCTCAATCGCCTGCCGAACGAGCCCGCTGCCTGCGGGGCACCCGTATGCGAAGTGCACCGCGGCACCCGGGTCCGGGTGATTTTCGAAGCGCTTCCAATGATGCTCTTGCGGCGCATGCTAACGGAGGCCAACGGGGTCTCTCGGGCCGTGGCTGAAGAAAAAGCACTTCTCAACGATGATGCCAACGCCATCCATCACCGGTGGGAGCCGCCGACCGGGGCGATCATCAGGGGGAAAACCGGGGGACCGGCCCCCAACGACGGTCCCCTCGATCGATGGCTTCCTAAAAGTTCTCTGGAGCCGAAACCATGACCGATATCATCCTTGCCAAAGGCTATCAACCGGGCGCCATCGGTCGGGTGGCAGAACTGCACGGCGATTACTATCACCGCCACTGGGGCTTCGGCCTTTTCTTCGAGGCCAAAGTGGCAACGGAATTGGCGGCCTTTTTTCGCCGCTATGATGATGCGCGGGACGGCTTCTGGGGTGTGATCAAAAGAGAGCAACTGGAAGGCGCCATCGTGGTTGACGGCCGGGATGCGAACGGCGAAGGCGCGCACCTGCGCTGGTTTATCATGTCGGATGGCCTGCGGGGCCAGGGGGCCGGAAACCGCCTTATGGAAACAGCCATGGATTTCTGCCACCGCAGGGGCTATGTTAAAATCTATCTGTGGACCTTTGAAGGATTGGCGGCGGCCCGCCATCTCTATGAGAAGCACGGCTTTGCCCTTGTGACCCAGCGACGCGGTGATCAGTGGGGCGTGGCCGTCAACGAACAGCGCTTTGAATGGTCCGGCCAAAGCAACCTTTGACGCGTCGCCGGGGCGCCGGTTGCCGTGTTCGCATAGCGGCCGACATGAAGGGGTGGACACGATGGTGTACCGCAAGATCGCATTGCTGCTGACCCTTGTCCTGATGCTTGGCAATTGCGGGTTTTCCTCCAACAAGCAAGCGGCGGGAAAAATCATGGACCAGTATTTTGCGGCCATCCAAGCGCAGGACTATCCGGCCGCCATGGCCCTGTGTGCCGACGCTTTCTTCCAGAATACTTCCCGGGCGATCCGCCAAGCCGAGCTAAAGGGGTATCAGCGCCGCTTCGGTGATCTCCAATCTTTCGAAGCGATCAGCTGGAACGTACAGAAGAAGGTGGGCGCCAACGCGGGAACGCTGGTTCAGATTGTCTACAGGACCCGCTATTCCCGGCACCCGGCGGTGGAACGCTTTGTCCTTAAAAAAGCCGAGGCAGGTTTCCGGATTATCGCCCACCGCCTGGAGGTCAAGGGGATGCCCAAAGGAAAACCCGAATTCATCTAGTTGCCATCGACAAACGGTGTTTTTCGGCTGGGCCGAGGTTTTCAGGCCGTCGCGCGGTATCGTCTCCGGTGGCCCATTCGCTGCGGACATGGCCTGGATCGAATTCGATCCTTGGCGAAGAGAAGTATCGTGCGACGAAAGGGTATATTCCGGGGCGGCCGGACCGCTGGGCGCCATGGCAAGGGCAGCGTTTGGTAGATGGGATTGCAAAACCTCAAATCACGCTACCGGTTCCAGGGTGCAAGCGCGGCGCGCGCGGCGTCTGGCGGCCCTGTCATGGACGCTCGTGATGCCGCGTAGCGCATAAAATCAGATGGGGATTGCCGCCTTGGCGGCTTATATGACCGTTGGGCATTCAATGGGGTTTGGCAACCACGTTCCGCAAGGTCACCTGTTCGTCTGGATAGGAGGCCCAAGATTTTGATATGGCTGCGCGTTGCTTGCCGATAAGGGAGAATTTGGGATGACGACAATGGATTACGCGGCCCTGGGCGGGATGGTGGTGTCGGCCCTCGTGGCCGTGGCCTCTTTCGGGGTGATCGCCAATTATCTCTTCGATCACCGCCTGGCCGATCGCAACGATCCCTTTCCGAATATCCTCGCGCTCTACAAGAAATACCGAGGTCACACCAAGGAGCAAACCGGTCAGGTCAATCCGCTTTTTTGGATTCATACGGCCGCGGCGGGGGCCTTCATTTTAATCGGCGTGGCCTATACACTGGCACGTTTCCTGTTTAAATGGACGTTTTAGCCGGTGGCCCAAGCACTGGTTCGCGCTGCCGGGGTTACACCAACGATGAAACCCGTGCGCACATTCGAACGAGGCTTCAAACCCCCAACAACCCGTGGATTCCGCCCATGCATAAAGTCCTGATTACGCCGGCCGACTACGATCGCATGCATCCGGCCGTGGATCGTGTCCTGGAATGTTTTCCCCAGCACCTGAGGGGGAAGAAAGTCCTTATCAAACCGAATGTGCTGCGGGCCTCGGAAGCCCGCGAAGGCATCGTGACCCACCCGGCCATGTTGCGGGCGGTGGTCGAAAAAGTCAGCCGCCTGGACCCGTTGGAAATTGTGGTTGGCGACAATCCGGGGCTTTTCAGCTATGGCGCCAACGAAGAGAGCTTCTGGAAGACGGGTCTGATGGAGGCCGCCCAAGGCTGCTACCGCAATATCGGCAACGATGCCGTACGGGTCGCTTTCCATTCGGATTTCATGGCCACAGTCAGCCTCTCCAGGGCTGTCGCCGAGGCCGATGTCATCATTAGCCTGCCCAAATTCAAAACCCACGGTCTGACGGTGTTGACGGGGGGCATCAAGAACAGCTACGGCTATCTACCGGGGGCCCAGAAAGCCTTGTTGCACCGGATCGCCGACCGACCGGAACGTTTTCACGCGTTGGTGGTGGAGGTCTTCAAACTCCGCGTGCCGGATCTTTTCATCATGGATGCGGTGGTGGGCATGGAAGGCAATGGTCCGGCGTCCCCCGATCTGCGCGACATCGGACTGATCCTGGCGGCGGACAATGCCGTGGCGCTGGATTCGGTCGTGGCCTTCATGATGGGGTTGGATCCGGCACAATTGCGCTTTCTTCAAATAGCCAAGGCGGACGGCCTGGGTGATTTTGATCTGCGCAACATCAAAATTCTGGGTGAACTCAAGCCCCTGCAAGATTTCAAGCTTCCACCATTAGGTGGATCGGCCATCCAGAGCAATACCGTCATTCAGGCGATGATCGAAGATCGCACCCTGCTGCGCCCGCGCACGGACACCGCGCTGTGCACCGGCTGCGGCACCTGTGTCGATCAGTGCCCGGTCAGCGCCCTGGTCATCAACGAGGCGCATCCCGAGGTGGATGCCGGCACCTGCATCACCTGTTTCTGCTGCCAGGAGATCTGCCCGGAGAAGGCCATCGCCCTGGTGTGAACATTCGCCAAAGAAGGGAAGTGTAATATGAGTGATCCTCAATCCACAGCGAAAGGGGTGGCCTTCGATGCGGCTGGCCACGTGGCCTATCTCGACGAGGCGGTCGTCAGCAAAACCCTGATTAAGAAAGACACCGGTACCGTGACCCTGTTTGCCTTTGAAGCTGGCCAGGGTCTGAGCGAGCATACGGCTCCCTTCGATGCCTTGGTCCAGATCCTGGACGGCGAGGCCCGGATTTCCATCGGGGATGCAGTGCAGACGGTCGCCGCGGGCCAAATGATCATTATGCCGGCCAACGTGCCCCACGCGCTGCAAGCCGAAAAGGCTTTTAAAATGCTGTTGGTGATGATTCGCGGGTGAGGCACCCCTTCAGGGTAGGCTTTCGTTTCCGAGTGCCATGGCCGTGTCTGCCGCAATGCGGGTGCGTTTGTTGGCATCGGCAACGCGATCCAAATCATGACACCATAGCGGGAAACAATACGACATTCAGGTTGACAGGAGGCACATCATGACGCGGTGGTTTTCGACCTTGCTGGCGCTACCTCTGGCAGTGGTGCCATTGTCGGACGTACCACTGGCCGCCCAGGAAAAAATTGTGATCGCCCACCGGGGGGCCAGCGGCTACCTGCCCGAACACAGCCAGGCCGGAAAAGCCATGGCCTATGCCATGGGGGCGGATTTTATCGAGCAGGATCTCGTACTGACCCGGGATGGCCGTCTGGTGGTGCTGCACGACCTATATTTGGATCAGGTCAGCGACGTGGCCCGGGTTTTTCCAGACCGCCACCGGAAGGACGGCCATTATTATGTGATCGATTTCACGCTGGACGAAATCCGGCAGCTTGCTTTGACGGAGCGCCGACAGATCGAAGGGGGGCGGCCGGTGCCCCGTTTTGCGGACCGCTTTCCGCCCGGGAAGTCCTTATTTCGGGTCAGCACCATGGAAGAGGAAATCGAATTGATCCAGGGACTCAACCGCAGCACCGGACAGAAGGTGGGCATTTATCCCGAAATCAAGTCGCCGGCCTTCCACCACCACGAGGGACGCGACATCGGCCGGGCGGTGCTGGGCGTGCTCAAAGCCTATGGTTACACCAAGCGTGACGACCGCATCTATTTACAATGCTTCGATCCGCGGGAGCTCAAACGGATACGGGAGGAACTGCTGCCGGAAATGGGCATGGACCTCAAGCTGGTGCAGCTGATCGCGAAAACCCAGTGGCAGACGACCCTGGTTTACGCCAACGGCCGGACAACCCCTTATGATTATGACTGGATGCAGGCTCCCGGCGCCATGGCCAAGATCGCCGCTTATGCCGATGGGATCGGGCCCTGGATGGGGATGCTGGTCGCCAAACAAACCACCCGGGACAAGCTTGTTTTTTCAGGCATGGTCCAAGAGGCTCACGCCGCGGGTCTCGTGATCCACCCGTATACCTTTCGCGTCGAAAAGAGTAGCATACCGGCCTTTGCGGCGGACTTCGATGATCTGCTGGACATTTTTCTATTCAAGGCGGGCGTTGAGGGGGTATTCACGGATTTCCCCGACCGTGTCGTCGCGTTCCTGCGCCGCAGGCAAGGCGCTTGAAGACGGCCCGATCGTGACGGCCACCAATGTTTATCCATAGGCGAGCTGTTAGGAGGTGAGGTGTCAGACATGCAACCATTGCGTTTCCCATCGTTATGGGTGGGCATTCCCCTCTTGCTGTGGTGCTGTGCCAGCACCCCGGAGGGCATAACGAGGGATCCCACCGGAAGGCTGAAACCCTGTCCGTCTTCTCCCAATTGTGTGTCCACCGGCGCTGTCGATCCGTC
>JASFFM010000214.1:0-7639 GCA_050124295.1 Desulfobacterales bacterium
CGCCGGCGCCTGAAGCAAGGGCACGCAAGGCATCTCCCCCCCGGGCGCACGGGCGCCGCGTAAGGCTGCCGTCCAGGATGTGTTGTTTGGGCCGAGGCCCTTTTAGCTTGCGGCCCCAAAGATGGTCAAGGGTCAGGGGCCCTGGGCGTCATCCTCGAGCGTCCCAGAGCCTTAGCTGAGGCGTTTATATGCTCCGGTGGGGCATACTTTCGTAACGCCCGGCCGCTGTAATCCGGATATAATCCAGCTTGCGCTGCAATTCGCGGATCGTGGCGGCACCGCCATAGGTCAGCCCGGAGCGTAATCCGCCGATAATATCCGCCAGGATGGCCTCTTCGTCCTCCCGGTAGGGAACCTCCACGGCAACCCCCTCGGAGGTTTTCCACTCGGCCATGCCACCGTGATAGTCATCCTGAACCTCGCTGCTGGCCATGCCGCGATAGGTTTTGACAAGAACAGCGGTTCCATCTTCCTTTTTGCGCGTCATTACCGGGCCAGGTGTGGGCCGCGTCCCGGCCAGCAGGCTGCCGATCATGACAAAATCCGCCCCGAAGGCCAAGGCTTTGACAATATCGCCCGGGGAGCGAATACCGCCGTCGGCCACAATGGAGCGATCCACCCGGGCGCAATTGCGAATCGCCGTCAAGTTGGGCACCCCGAATCCCGTTTTGATGCGCGTCGTGCACACGGCACCGCCGCCGATGCCGACCTTGACAATGTCGGCACTCAGGGAAGCCAGGTAGTCGGCACCAGCATAAGTGGCCACATTGCCGGCCATGAGGCAAACCTCCTTGCCCAGCATGATCCGCAGGTTTTTGAGGGTCTTGCCGACATAGCGGGCATGGGCATGCGCGACATCGATGCAGAAGAAGTCCGCCCCGGCTGCGCGCAGGGCTTCGGCCCGCTCCAAATCGGCGGCCGCACAGCCGATGGATACGAAGGCTTTATGGTTGCAGGCCTTGAATATCTTGATATTGTCTTCGATGGACATAAACCGGTGAATGACCCCGATGCCGCCCTTGGCACCGATGAAATCGACCATCGCGGTCTCGGTGACCGAGTCCATGTTGGCCGTCATGACCGGCAGCGCAAGACGCAGTTTGCCCGACTTGTCCACGATGGAGGTATCCACAACCTTGCGCGACTCCCAGTGATTATAGGAAGGAACGAGCAGGACGTCATCATAGGTAATGGCATCGCTCATGATACGATCCTCGGTTGCAGGCCGGCTGGCGACGCCCTCCATGATGATCAGCGACGGCAGCAAGGCCCTGATCCAGAAGTTCCGGCCACGTCTATCGGTCGGTCAAGGGACCCTTGTGGAACCCGGTCCATGGGCTTTCTTCGAGGAGTGGCCTCGTGTAGAGGCCGAAGATGAACGCCCGGGCAATCATGCTCCAAGATGCGGCGTGCAATTGCCGCCTGACAAAGCGCAAGGGTCATGCGTGGCACGGAAAAAAAGCCTGGGCAACACGGCAAGGGGCTGGTCTGTCCAGCCGTCAAGCATGCGCCCCCCCTGCGCACCCCCTCCATATCCTGTCACCGGTTTTGAATCAAGCACCGATTCGTCCTCTTTCACCATGGCCGATAGCCGGTCGATGTCAGCGGCGCCCCCACCCGAATGTCGGCAGGAATTCCTTTTAACACTTTGACTTCGCCAATCAAAACCATTTGTCCCGGCCCGGCCTAATCCCAGGGCGGACACATTTCGGCCCGATCCATGCCCCCCCGCGGGCAACAGGGCCAAGCAGCTCATTCGGAACGGTTGGATAAGTCGTTTGCCTTTCCGGCCCGCCGCGCCCGGGCCAGAGAGTTCCTTTCACCATGCCGGCGACGATGACCATGCGAGGCCGAGCGTAGACTTTTTTAGGGAACCGTCATAGGGTATAAGCCGTCTTGAATGTTACCATTGAAAGGGCGCCCTTGTTGAAACCCCGTCTGCAAGTCGCCGTGCGCACTCTGGTCGCTTTTTCCCTGCAGGCCGGCGACCTGGAATCGACCTTTGCCGGATCACAGCGCTCGCTGGAAGGTATCCGCGCCCACCAGCGCCTTCAGCGCTCACGGCCGGACGGCTATCGGCCCGAGGTCGCCGTTCGTCGCGAAATCGAAGCCGAGCATTTCCGGCTGGAGATCAGCGGCCGTATAGACGGCATTTTCACCGATGGGGACCGGGTGGTGGTCGATGAAATCAAATCCACCCACCGGGATTTGCAAAGGATGGCCGAACACCCCGACCCCCGGCATTGGGGCCAGGTTCAGGCTTATGCCTGGCTGTATGCCGCAGAGCACGATCTGGCCACCATCGACGCCCAGTTGACCTATTACCAGTTGTCAACGGGCAAGCATCGGGAATTGCGCCAGTCATTTACGATCGGGGCCCTCGAGAGCTTCATGACGGGCCTGCTCGCAGATTATATCGGATGGGCCACCCGCCTTGAACACTGGCGGCGGGAGCGCGACCGATCGCTCCGGGGTTTGGACTTCCCCTTTGACCGGTTCCGGGGGGGGCAGCGCCAGATGGCCGTCACGGTTTACCGGGCGATTCAAACCGACGGCCGGGCCATGATCCAGGCCCCCACCGGTATCGGCAAGACCATGGGGGCCCTTTTTCCGTCTCTGAAAGCCCTGGGGGAAGGCCTGACAAGCAAGATTTTCTATTTGACCGCCCGAACGACCGGTCGCCAAGCGGCCGAAAAGGCCCTTGCGATCATGTGTGGGCCGCGTCTTAAATTAAAGCGCCTGACCCTGACGGCCAAGGATAAAATCTGCCCTCATCCTGATGCCGAATGCACCCCAGATGAATGTCCGCGCGCCCGCGGACATTACGATCGAATAAAAGGCGCCCGCCTGGCCGCCTTCGACCGGGAGGCTCTGGACCGTCATACCGTTGAAGCGCTGGCGGAAGAATTTGCGGTCTGTCCCTTTGAGTTCAGCCTGGAGATGGCCCTCTGGGTCGATGTGATCATTGCGGACTACAATTATGCCTTTGATCCCCGGGTTTATCTGCGCCGCTTTTTCGATGATGGCCGCGAGGCCTTCACCTTCCTGGTCGACGAGGCCCACAATTTGGTGGATCGCTCCCGGGATATGTTTTCGGCCACCTTGCGCAAACAGCCCTTTCTGGACCTGCGGCGGGCCCTGCGCGAGGACCAGCGCCCAATTTTTCGTGCCCTGGGCCACATCAATACGTGGATGGTATCAGCCCGCCGGGACTGCCTCGCCGCCGGCGGCGAAGCCTTCTGCTGTGCCGCGCCGGACGATCTTTTACCCTCCTTGCAGCGCTTTCAGCACCTGGCCGAAGCCTGGCTGGTAAAAAATAAACCGGCGCCCTGGAAGAAGGACCTGCTTCAGCTTTACTTCGACGTCGCAGGATTCCTGCGGGTGGCCGAACACTACGATGACACCTATATCACCTGCAGCGTCAGTGAGGGCAAGGACCTGCAGGTCAAACTCTTCTGCCTCGATCCAGCCGATCAACTGGCCGAAGCACTGCAACGGGCGCGCGCGGCCGTCTTCTTTTCCGCCACGCTGACGCCCTTTTCCTATTTCAACGCCCTGTTCGGCGGGGATGAAGCTACCATTTGGGTACGCCTGCCTTCGCCGTTTCCGCCGGGCAATCTCTGTCTGATCATCGATCCGCGTATTTCCACCTACTATCGGGAAAGGGAGCAGACCAAACACCGTCTGGCGGATGCCATCGGCCAGTTGGTAGAAGGCATAACAGGCAACTACCTTGTCTTCTTTCCCTCTTATGCTTATCTGACCATGGTACATCGTGTCTTTTGCGAGGCTTTTCCGAAAATCCCCACCATCGTTCAGGCGCGGGATATGGACGAGCAGTCCCGGGAAAACTTTCTGGCGCGCTTTACCGACGACAATCCACATACCCTGGCCGGATTTGTGGTCCTGGGGGGCATTTTCGGTGAAGGCATCGATCTGGTCGGCCGCCGCCTTTCAGGGGCCGTCATTGTGGGGGTCGGACTGCCGGGAATCTGCATGGAGCGCGACCTGATCAAAGATCATTTTGAAGCCAAGCGACAGGCCGGATTTGATTTTGCCTATCGATATCCTGGATTCAACCGGGTGCTACAGGCCGTCGGCCGTGTCATCCGGACGGCGCAGGATCGTGGTTCGGTGCTCTTGCTGGATCACCGCTTCGCCTCCCAACGCTACCGAACACTTTTTCCGGAAGAATGGCAGCCCCGGCAGGCGCGATCCGATCGGCCGATCGACGGTATTCTCAAAGCGTTCTGGTCCCCGGGGCAGGGGGTTTTCTAAAAGGTCGATAATGGACCGCTTGATCAATGCGCACTCGCTTCCCCGGTCGGTGGTCCCCACGAGAAGGCGGCCTTGGACCCTCGTTGGAAGTCTGCACCGCCCGCCAATTTAGGGGCCCGAAGAAGACCAGGGGCCTTGGCGTCGGGTCATCTTCCTTTTCGACGCACCGCCCGCTCAGCAGGCGGACGCCTTGGCTTGAGCTTCAAACGGTATTTCGACCTACTGGAACGCAAAGCGCCTTTGGTAAGCATTTTACGAGCCCTTCAAGGAGAGAAGCGATGCCGCCATTAACCCCGACCCCGACCACGCCCAGGGAAGAACTCGAAGACCGCATCCGGCGTTTTCAACAGATGCTCGCCGCACAGAACGTCGAGGGCGCCCTGATCCTGCAAAACAGCGATCTGTTCTATTTCACCGGCACCATCCAGCAGGCCCATCTTTACATTCCGGCGGAGGGCAGACCCCTCCTGATGGTCCGCAAAAGCCTCGCCCGGGCCCAGGCCGAGTCGTCCCTGGCGCCCATCGTGGCCCTTCGAAGCCCCCGGGAAATTCCGGATCTTTTACACGCCCATCAGCTTGCCCTGCCGCAGATCCTGGGCCTGGAACTGGATGTCATCCCGGCGGCGCTGTATCTGGGCTACCGTCGGCTGTTTGACGGGGTCGATCTGGTGGACGTCTCGCATGGCATCCGTCAGGTGCGTGCCGTCAAATCTAGTTATGAGCAAAAGCTGATGCGACAGGCCGCCGCGCTGGCCGATGAGGTGGCCGGTACCGTGCGTGATATCATTCGGGAAGGGATGACCGAGATCGATCTGGCCGGCAGGGTAGAGGCCGAGGCCCGACGTCGCGGCCACCAGGGCGTGGTACGGATGCGTATGTGGGGGGGGGAGCTTTTCTACGGGCATCTCTTGGCCGGCCCCACGGCGGCCGTGCCGAGCTATCTGGCCTCTCCCACCGGTGGCAGGGGCGCCAGTCCGGCCGTGGCCCAGGGTGCGGGATTCGGGAAAGTACAGCCTCACCAACCCATTCTGCTGGACTATGTTTTTGCCTGGCAGGGCTATATCGCCGACCACACGCGGATATTTGCCATAGGAGATTTATCCGACGAGCTCATGGCCGGCCACCAGGCCATGCTGGTGCTGCAGGAGACTTTGAAAAAACAGGCCCGTCCCGGCGTGCCGGCCGGCGCACTCTACGAATTTGCCGTTCAATGGGCGGCCGACAAGGGCTACCATGATTGGTTTATGGGCGCCGACGACCAGCGCATCCGTTTTATCGGCCATGGGGTGGGACTTGAACTGGACGAGTATCCATTTCTGGCCAAGGGTCAGGAAATGCCCCTGCAAAAGGGCATGACCATCGCACTGGAACCCAAGCTCATTATTCCGGGCAAAGGCGTGGTGGGCATCGAGAACACACACATCGTGGGCGATGCCGGCCTGGAGCAAATCACACGATTCGATGAGGCCGTTCAGATCATCCGTTGAGACAACATGTGCGGGTAGTGGCGACCGTGGCCGATGATCACCGCCCCTAGTCGAACCCCTCCAGAATTTCCTTGCGGCGCTCGTTGCGATCGCGCTCGGTATTGATCTTATCGGTCTTGTTGATATAGCGACCGTCATCATTCTGGTTGGATGACGAGCCCGCGCAACCCAGCAGCAACAGGCCCGGCAGCAAGACACAGGTGAGCGTCCATTTCAAAAATCCATGCTTCATGGCAACCCCGCTTTGATTTTATCATCACACATCAATAATGGTAGCACCTTAACCATCCTTCGAAGCGACGCAACGCCAGAACGGTTTGACATGCCATCCTGGGGTACGATCCGCTGGCAAACCAAAGAAACGATCACGGGAAAGGGAATCGTCACGGCGCGGGAGCAACCCCGTCGGCATGCGCGTTTCCTTCTCAGCAGCGGGCAATGCTGCGGCTGGATTAATCGACCCGGTCCCAATCCGGCACGAAATGCCCCCGATCGTTTTTTCGGTAAGGCAGCCAGGCCAGCCCGAAAATATCCATGTTAATGTCGGACAGCTTGGGGGCAATGCGAATTTCTTCCAGGGGACCCTCTTCGGCATCAATTGGGCGGGCGATCTTGTGGATGTCCTCCTGCAGGCGACTTTCCAGCTCGGCCATTTGTTGCCTGACGGCGTCGGCCCGTTCCTGAGCACGGGCCACATCCATTTTTTCCTTGCGCATGCGTCCAGCCGATTTCATGGCCGTGCCCATCCGGGAGGCGGATCGGGCGCTGACCGCCTTGCGTCCCAGAAAAGCCCCCAGGATTGCCGAGCCGAAAGAGATCACCGTGTCCATCTGGCGCGATTTGGCCTGCTCCTCTTCACGGGCGATGGCCTGCTCGGCCGTCAGGAGCCTGTTTTTCATGGTTTGAAACCGCTGGGCATATTTGCGCCGCAGCTTCTCCACAGCCAGGTCCCGTTTTTCGCGGCCTGCCATGGCAATACGGCTGCGGAAGTCCCCCTCGCTCTCTTCTGGGGTACTGGTCAGCTTGAGGGGCTTGTACTGCCACAGGATGACCGGCCGGTTCACTTTCACCCAGCGGGATAAATCCTTCTGCCATTTTTTGTAGGATGCGATCTTGAGGGCGACAGGCGGCAGATCACCAAATCTGGCCCCCGGCAAGGCTTCCCTCTCCAGATTGCCGGTATCCGTGCTGAACGCCAAGGAGGCGTCCCAATCGAGGGGCACGGGTCCGTCCTCCAGCGGCGTCGCCAGCGCGAGCGAACGCACCAGATCGACCCGATACTTGGCCCGGCTGTAGTAGATTTCCATCTGGGCGAAGGCATGGGGACGATAGATCACTTCCTGGCCGGCCCCCGAACTCCTGACAAAATAAGCCGGAATGTCGGGTGGCAGGGACGGCCGCCCGGACGCCCGGGGGGTCTCGGCGATCGTCTGCGGTGCACCGGCCAACGGTGAGGCGGTATCCTCGACCCGGGAGCCCAGCTGTTTGATCTGATCCCGCGTGAGCGGTCCCCGCAAATAGGACAGCGCCCAGCGGGACTTGAACACCACCGGCTCCCTCTCGTGTACGTTGTGCAGCAGGAAGGAGCGGCTCTCCAGGGCGGCCAGAAGGGGTGCCAGGCGCTCGGGATTCATGTGTCCGGCCAGCGCTCCGCCCTGAAGCCCGTCCATGACACGCATCTGGTCGCGTTCTGTCTGCAACCGCCCAATCAGCCAGGTGCCGGTATTCGAAAGCCCGCGGTAATCCAGATCCACCGGGTTCTGGGTCGCCAGCACCACCCCCAGGCCGAAAGCCCGGGCTTGCTTGAGCAGTCGCAAGAGGGGCGTCTTGGAGGGTGGATTGCTGACCGGCGGGAAATAACCGAAGACTTCGTC
>JASFFM010000215.1:0-7628 GCA_050124295.1 Desulfobacterales bacterium
CTCCCCGTATGACACCTGCCTGAACGGTCCTTACCCCCGCACCGCAAACCAGAACTTGCGTTTTGCCCTTCCTGTGTCGACGAAACCGATCACCGGCACGTCTTACAAGTCAAAACCAACGCCAAGGAGGGGACACCATGAAACATCAACCGATTATGATCGCCGCTTTACTGACCGTTTTCTTGGGGTTTTCGGTAACCGCCAACGCCGGTTATTTCAACGATCGCCACCACCAACAAAGATACCGCATCCAGCATGGCATCGCCAATGGGCAGATCACCCCCGGTGAGGCGCAAAAGCTGTTCCGGGATCAACGTCAGGTGCGCCAGCTCCGGCGTCACTATCTGTCTGACGGAAAGCTGTCGCCAAGGGAGCAGAGAATTCTCTACGAGCGTCTGCAACGCTCCAGCAAACGCATTTATCACTACAAGCACAACACGCGCCGGGTCGAGCCGCCCTGGTATGCCGACCACAGGGTTTTCTTCTTCAGTTGGCGATAAAACGATCATTGCCGCCAGCGGCGGTCCCTTGGGTCACGGCTGGCGGCACATGGTGCCGTATCCCGTGTACAACGAACGCCTGGTGGACAGGAAAGATGGAAACGGTTAAAATGCCCCATGGCCGCAACCCCGTCACCGTCGACACCAGAGCGTGATACCGAAATCAGCCAGCTGGCCGGGGCCGCCCGAAGCGGCAACCGCTTTGCGTTCCAGCAATTGGTGTCGATGCTGGAACCCCGGATTTTTCGCATGATCTATTACCGCACCCGATCGCGGGAAGATGCCGAAGATATCTGCCAGGACGTGTTCCTGCAAGCCTATCGCAGCTTGGCCCGCCTTCAACAGCCGGAACGGTTTGAAAGCTGGGTGTTCCGCATCGCCGTGAACCGCGTGAAAGATTATCACCGCCGGCAAAAATTTCGCGCCCTGTTCAGCGGGCTCAATGACAGTGACAGCGAAGACTGGGAGACGCCCCCGGTGGAAAAAAGTTCGGATATGGTGGATGAGATCGCACGCAAAGAGTTCTGGCAAAAGGTTCAGACCATGCTTGGTCAGCTCTCGAAAATGGAAAAGGAGGTCTTTTTATTGCGCTTTCTTGATGACCTCGGTATAAAAGAAATTGGGGATGTTCTTAAAAAAAGTGAAAGCACCATCAAGACGCATCTCTACCGGGCCTTGGCCAAATTCAAAAAGGATGCGGCCTTCCGTGCCTTTTTAAAGGAGGCCCAGCCATGAATGCGGTTGCCGAAAAGCATATCTCGGAAGACCGGATTACCCAGGTGGTCGCCGAAGGCGGCGGCTTGCGACCGGACGAGCAGAAGCACCTGGGGCAATGCGGCGACTGCCGCGATCGGATAACCGCGCTCGAAGACGATCTCCGCCGCCTGCAACGTGCCGCCGTGTGGCGCACGCCGGCACCCAAACGCGCTTTCGTTCTGCCGGCCGAGCGGCCCGAAGGCCATTCGCGGCGTTCCTGGCGTGTGGCTTGGGCGGCCGGAACCGCCCTCTCCGTTGCGCTGGTGGCGCTTTTCTTATGGGTCGGGAGAGGCGAGCGCCTGCCGGGCCTCCCGCCCAGCGCACCTTCCACGGCGACTTGGGAGGATCCGGAGATGGCTGAAATCAATATGCTGGCCGAAAATGCGCTGCCCGAAGCTTACCAGATTCTATCCGAAAGCCTGGATGGCGGCTATGATGAGGAGTTCGTCGATTTCCTGATCCCGCCCCTTGAAGATGATTCCGTTTCCTGATTCGCATGACGAAAGGAGTTAAGGCATGTTGAAGCACTGCATCGCAGGGATCCTCTTGATACTTCTGCTGGCCCTGGCCCCCCTGGCCATGGGGCAGAACATGCCAAACGGGAAGTGGTGGAAGGATCCCCGCGTGGTCAAGGAACTGAATCTGACCTCCGGGGAAAGCCAGAGACTCGACCAACTGTTTGTCAAAAGCCGACGGCGCCTGATCGATCTCAAAAATCAGGTCGAAAAAGAACAATTTGAGTATCAAACCTTAATGGAATCACCGGATCTGGATGAAGCCGCTGTCAAACGCCAGCTGAAAAAGTTGGAAAAAGCGCGTAGCGCGCTGAACGCGGAACGCTCACGGTTCGTGGTGGGAGTTCGTAAAATTCTCGGCCGCGATCGGTTTCAAAGACTGCAACAGATCTATCGCTAACCCCATGACACCCGCCACACCCCCGCCTAGAATACCGCTGTTAACCCCAATACCTGTGGCTTGACAACGCGACCGCACCCCGATAATGGTGTTATTCAGGATACCACACACGCGAACCTGCTTCTCGATACCGCCACCGTAGCCCTTACGCTGACCGCCGGCCGTCGTGCGCGGCCTTTTTTGATCTCGACCCGCCAAACGCCGAAACGTGTTTTTCCGATAACCACCACTTCGCATGCTGTCCGCTATTCGGCAGGGCGGTTTTCTGTCATTGTGTGAGAAACCCCCATTCACAAGGCAAGGCCAATGGATCGGAAACATGACCCGCATGGCAACGACCACCGTTCGGGATATCCTTTCCCGCCCCGTCGGGGTGCGGGGGGCACGCCAAGGCGGTGCCCCATCCCTTTAGAAGGCCTTCCGCTCGGCCGGTGGCCGAATGGAAGGCAGGCAATCATGCCACGGTCGTTGCGGATCGCGCGACGTCACCAACGGGATCCGAGCCCACGTATGGCAGAATGGCATTCGCAGCACTGCTGACATGCTCGGGTAAAACCTTCGACGCCCTTACAAAGGAGGCACATCATGGCCGACAGCATTTACAAAGTGATTGATCTGGTGGGTACGAGTTCAACATCCTGGGAAGACGCCGCCAGCGGCGCCGTGGAGACGGCCGCAGCCAATCTGCGCGATTTGCGTGTGGCGGAAGTCACCAAACTGGACATGAAAATTGAAAACGGGAAAGCCACCGCCTTCCGGGCCCGTGTCAAACTGTCATTTAAATATGTGCCCGGCAGCTAAATGAAACCTTACCGGGCGGTCGTGGTGATGCCATGACCGCCCGGGTGGTTCATTGCAAAGGTGTGTTGTTGGGTTGGGGGTATCGGAAGGGGGCCGCATTTGCGGTTGGCCTGTCCCGCAAGGCGCGCTTTTCGTTTTGGCTCCCCCTCCAGAGACCACGTTTGACGGACCTTAGTCCATTGCCGCGGCCATCATCTCGCCGATCATCTTCCCGAACCGAGAGGGGTTTTCCAGCTTCCCACCCTCGCCGATCACGGCCAGGTCGTAAAGCATCCGGCTGTAGTCTTCCAGCCGACCATCACGCGGATCCTTTTCAAATATCTGTCTGATTTTATCCATAACCGGGTGTTTGGTGTTCAACTCCAGAACCCGTTTGGTCTCAGGCATATCCTTGCCGGCGGATTTGAGAATCTTTTCCATATAGCCACTCATGTCGTGGGTATCGCCGGATAGACAGGCCACCGAATCCAGCAGGCGAGAGGACGGTTTGACTTCCTTGACCTGGTCTTGCAGCGTCTTGCGGATGTAGCCGATTAGATCTTGGTATTGTTCGTTCTTGTCTTCGGAATCTTCCGCGTCGATCGCCAGATCACCCTTTTCAGCGCTTTTAAGGGATTTTCCGTCATACTCCGTCAGGGACTGCACCACCCATTCATCCACCGGATCGGTCATCAACAGCACTTCATAGCCCTTGGCCTTAAGACGCTCCAAATGCGGGCTGTGCAGCAGGGTCGATGGGCTCTCCCCGGTAAGATAGTAAATCTCCTTCTGGGATTCCGGCATGCGTTCCACATATTCCTTCAAAGACACCCAGGTCCCGTCCGAGGTGGTGGTCTTGAAACGGGCCAGTTCGGCGAGTTTGGTCTGGTTGGCCGGATCGGTGTAGATGCCGATTTTGAGGATCGCTCCGAATTCGTCGTAGAACGCGTCGAAATCGTCTTTTTCCAGGCCTTTGAGGAGATCGAACAGTTTCTTGACCAGGTTTTTACGGATGTTGAGCACCAGCCGATCCTGCTGCAAAATTTCGCGGCTGATGTTGAGGTTCAGGTCTGGTGCGTCCACCACGCCTTTGACGAAGGTAAAATACTCCGGCAGGAGCTCTTTGCAGTCGTCCATGATAAACACCCGGCGACTGTAAAGATGCACGCCGTGTTTGAACTCGGGTTGAAAAAGATCCAGCGGCGCCTTGGAGGGCAGGTAGAGCAGGGCCGTGTATTCGGTGGTCCCTTCGAGCTTGACGTGCAGATGTTTGAGGGGTGGATTCCAGTCGTGACTGATGTGGGTGTAAAACTCCTTGTATTCCTCCTCAGGGACCTCTTTTTTGTCCCGGGCCCAGATGGCTTTCATGGAGTTGAGCGTTTCTTCGCGTTCCACAGTGCGGGTCGTTTCACCGACCGGTTTGCCGTCGCCGTCCAGGATCTGTTCGTCCTTGGGGATGGGCTCCTGTTTTTCCACGTCCATCACGATCGGGTAGGCTACGAAATCCGAATGCTTTTTGATGATCCGGCGAATCGTCCATTCATCCGTGTAGTCGGGCTCATCCTTTCCGGGGGAGCGCAATTCCAAAAGGATGCTCGTGCCCCGGCCGGGCTTGCTGGTTTCTTCGATGGTGTAGGTGCCATCCCCCGTGGATTCCCATTTGGTGGCGGTCTCATGGCCTGCGGCCCGGGTGATCAAGGTGACCTTTTCGGCAACGATAAATGCACTGTAGAACCCCACCCCAAACTGCCCGATCAGCTCGGGGGTTAGGGGCGCCTCATTGTTACTGAGGGCCTGCATGGCTTCCAGAAATCCGGCGGTACCGCTTTTGGCGATGGTGCCGATATTTTCGTTGACCTCGTCATAGGTCATGCCGATGCCGTTATCGGCAATCTCCAGCGTCCGTTTGATGCCGTCACGGGTGATCTTGATTTTGAACGCGTTGTCGTCCCCCAGGATGTCCGGCTCGGTCTGGGCCCTGAAACGCAGCTTGTCGATGGCATCGGAGGCGTTGGATACAAGCTCACGCAGAAATATGTCGCTGTTGGAATACAGGGAATTGATAATCAGTTTGAGAACCTGCTGGACTTCGGTCTGGAATTGTCGGGTCTCTTTGCGCGCCGTCATGGTTTTTCCATTCTCCTTGTCTGGCTTTGATGGGTGCCCTGAACCCGGAATTACCCGCCGGGTTTGAAGCCGTGCCATTTTAATTCGGCCCGCGCCGGCCCCCCCACGTTGGTCTTAAAGGACGCCCCAAAAAAGACGCCCCCTCAGGATCAGGAGACGTCATGGGCGCAGAAGCAAAAATACGACTTTAACTTAGTTTTCAATGGGCGTTTGTCAACCCTCCAAACGCTTGTGGGGCGCGGTTTTCAGCGGATTTACCAGTGATTGCCAAAATCAGCGCCGGCGGCAATCCAATCGGGACCACCGGCGGCTCCCGGACGGTCATGGTGGCAGGGTGCGCAAACCAAAGGGATCGGCCATCGACCCGGCAGCCTGCCGCGATTAGTCAATGTCACGCACCGCCAGTGCGCGATAGGCGCGATAGTGCACCATCCGATCGGAGTAGGGATAGCCGCGATGGAAATTGAAGGCCGACGCCGTCACAACAGATGGTGTGTCGGCGGTCCACACCCAGCCGCAGGTCAGACGGATGGCCGGCACCATGCGGACAACCTGCCCGCAATCGGTTTCGTAGCCCGCGTAGGACCGGTCATCGATATACAGCGATTTTAGCTCTTCCAGGGTCGGCAGGCGCCAGTCGTCGTAGGAGGCCTGGATCGTATCCCCAAAGGTGAAACGCACCCAGCGCTCGGCCTGCTTCCAGCTGATATCGCCCTGGTTGTCGCTCTGGGACCACATGAGGTTGCGTTGGTGGTCGGTGACGGTGCCGTCGCCGTTATCGGTGAAACGTTCCCCGGCTTCAATGGATGCTGCTCCGACCACGAAACAGAAAAGAACCGCAGCAACCACTCCGGCAATGGTGCCTCTGGCCATGGTATCCTCCTTCCAAAAGGGGCCGACGGTTTGACGCCCACGATCCGATGCCAGACAGGATGGCGGGATTCGTCACTGAAGCGAGAACAAGCCCGGAGATGAATGTGTTGAAAACAGTGTTGCCCAATCGGCCGTCACATGCGGTGTTCAAGACTGTGGAACATGGCGACAGCTTTCCAAACCGCCTTTCGCCCTGGTAGACGGAAATATCGTTTTAATGCCCTGCAATGGGACAACGAAACAATTGACGGTGCGTCGGGAGCGATGCTTCGTTGACACGAAGGCCCTTTGGAGCAGACGTATCAAAAGCGCTGGTCAAAAAGCAAAAAGAAACCGAGGCCTGGGAAGCACAGCCCACCGCGCGAATCCTGTCGGGCGTTCTTCAACAAACCCGGACGCACAGAAAAGGGGCCCGGGGCCGACAAGGCATCTTGTCCGTTAATCGGGTTCCCGTCCGAGAATCGGCAGCTCACTTTACACCGCATGCGTCAGACGATCCAGAAAGACGCTCGCCACGCGGCCTGCCCGGCCCGGGAAGTCAACCGGTCCTCGGCTACCGCAGGCTGCCGCGACGGGGAGAACACGAAAAGCCGGCGACGGACGGTGTACAAAGCTGTCAAGGTTTAGGGTCAACCAAACACCGTCGCGTGCAGGCCGCCTCACGAGAACTGATCGAGCCGTTTGCGCAGGCGCTTGGCGATGGTCTCATCCCGGTGGGATATAACCGTGGCCGGTGAACGGCGAAAAACCTTCTCGGCCACCGAGCCCACCAGAACATGCTCCAGATCGGTGCGTCCCTTGGATCCCATGACGACCACATCGACCGCCTCTTCAACGATCAGCCTGAGCAACTCGTCTAGGGGATTGCCCACCGGAAAAATCGCCCGGAGGCGTTCCGATGGAAAATCGCTCCGCGATGTGATGCTCTCCAGGATCTGCTCTCGTTCCGCCTTGAGGCTTTTGACGTAGTGCTCGCCATCGACATCGTAGCCCATGGCGGAAATGGTGCGCACGGATTCCACGTCGCGCGCGTTGATCACATTGGCAACGATCAGTTCCGCGCCGCTGCAATTCGCGAAATCAGCAGCAAACTCGAAGGTGCTCCGGGCGTATTCGGAAAAAGCAAGCGCCACGAGAACTTTGCGGACATTTTTCATGCGAAGATCCTCTGAAAATAGATTCCCCGCCGTCTCCCGGTGACGACGGGATTGCGGTAGCGCCGGCCATCAGGCCTCATGCTGCAGCGGGCGTCGGCGCCGCTTTCGGGATCCGGGGCCGCTGCATCAGGTAAATCAGGCCATAGATACCCAGCCCGATGAGATAGGTATAGTAGCGCTGTTCGTGCGGTATACCGATCAGGGAAGCGATCAAATCGGGGCGCATCAGGGACAGGGTCACCGCCAGCAGCAGCGGCAGTTCCCAGATTTTATTTTTGGCCACGAACCAACCTTGGGTGGCCGAGGCGAAGGCGAAGTTCCCGACACAGGCCATGAGAAAGATTAAAATCCCCTGGGGCCAGGAATTGACATTGTGCAGGATCAGGTCGCTGTTGAAGATGAACATAAAGGGCAAAATGGCGGTTCGGATGTCGTACATAAAGCCCTGAATCCCCGTCGCAATGGGCGGCGATTTGGCAATCGCGGCCGCCGCGTAGGCGGCCAGCCCCACCGGCGGGGT